>WJKD01000488.1 GCA_014729315.1 Promethearchaeota archaeon
AGATGTTCACAAAATTATTCGATTGTATCTGACTGGTCAGCAAGCATAGACGTCGTTATTACTGATCAAATTCATAACGTAAAAACTCCGAATACACCTACAGGACCTTCGTCAGCTCAAAAAAATCAAACTGTTACATTTTCGACAGGAGGCTCAAATTGCAATCAGGGGCATAGTGTGCAATATCGATTTGATTGGGGAGACGGCAGTTCATACTCGTCGTGGGGAAGCAGTACGCGATCCCATTCTTTCAGCGCTAATGGTACATATAGTGTGAAGGCACAAGCACGTTGTGCAACAGATAATTCAATCGTTTCGAATTGGTCGGAGGGCAAAACAATTACGATTTCCAATGGCAATGCAGCGCCAATTGATCCGGTAACACAAGCAAATCAACACGCTGGTTCTGAATTTGAAGTTGTGATTTACGTTGGATCTTCAAATGAACAAGTAAATGATTTATTTGGCGTTAGTTTTGAGCTTAGATACACACAAACTGATTATCTCGAATATGTATCTTATGATAAAAACAACTCTTTTTTGGGTTCAAATCTTCTGGATTATATCACACCTGATGATGCGAACGGCAAGATTGCAATTGCACTCTCTCGAAGAGGTACATCAACTGGAGTTTCCGGTAAAGGTGAACTGATTAAAATAAAATTCAGAACAAACTCTTCGACTCCAGGCGGAACAATAATTAATTTTTCAATTCATGATGTTAGTGCAAATGATCCTCAGGGAAATTCTATAAATTTGACACCAGGTAGTGCTACAACTGAAATTCTGAGCGGAATTAATGTTTGGCCTGGTGATACGAATAATGATGGAAAAGTGGATCAGGCAGATATTTTACCAATCGGTTTATATTGGGAAAAAACGGGTCTGGCTCGAACATGTCATAGCAATGAAATTCAATGGATTGCACATACAGCTAATCCATGGAATCCTGAAAAAGCAACTTATGCTGACGCAAATGGCGATGGCACGGTGAATCAAGGAGATGTCCTGCCGGTTGGATTAAATTGGGGAAAAACGCATACAATGTTAAAAATAACATATGATAATGACGGAAAGGGAATTGATGGTTATTTAACCCCAATTGTGAACGATCATGTAAATAATAATGAATTTTATGTGGACATTCAGGTAAGTGGAGTCGAAAATCTTCACGGTATTTCCTTTAAATTCAATTTCCCAATCGAATATTTAGAAGTATTATCCATCGAGCAACAAGATTTTCTAGGAAATGATGTTGTCTACTACGATAACGTGGATAACACAAATGGGAATGTAGGAATTGGCATTAGCAAAAAAGGAAGTCAGAATGGTTCCTCAGGGCATGGACAAATTGTCAGTATAAAACTGTTGGAAAAACCAAATTCCCCTGTTGGAATATCGATGAGCTTATCACTGACAGAAGTTGTAGCAAATGATAATGAAGGAAATACATTGAATATTCAGGGACAGGAAACAACCTACACTGTGACAGCAGTTGAAATAAATCAATCCGATATCGCTCAACCTGATAAATTTGAATTATTCAAAAACTATCCCAATCCCTTCAATCCAACCACAACCATTCGTTACAGCATCGTTGAGAAAGATATGATTCAATTAAAAATATTCGACATTAAAGGCAGATTGGTTAAAACACTCATCAGTACAGAACAACAACAGGGTATTTATACAGTGGAATGGAACGCCACTGATGAAGCAGGAAATCCTGTTGCCAGTGGCATTTATCTCTATCAGTTAACGGCAGGCAAAAGAGTAAAAACTTGCAAGATGGTTTTAAATAGGTAAACTTACCGTCGAATATTAAAAAGTGGAGATTATGCAATGAAAAAGTCAATTTATATCATTTTAATTCTAATAAGTTTAACAGGAAACATTTTTTCTCAGATAAAAAATACTAACACAGTATACGAAAATGAGCATCAGGTTAATGTCGCTGAAGTTGATAATATTAACTCTTCTGTTTCAGAAGAGAACTGGATGTTAATTTTTTCAGACGGATTCGAAAATGTTGACAATGGGCAATATCCAGCACAAAATGGCTGGGAAAATCATTATTCAGGTGCTGGTGCTTATGTTACAGAGGAGAGGGCATCCTCAGGCGAAAAATCTTTCAAACTAATAGGGGAACCGAACTGGGCAAGAGTTGATGCTGTTGATATACCATATTATGATAAGTTAAGATACCAGGCAATGATTTATATACCATCTCCAACGAATTCTTATCCCAGATTGGGACTTTGGAACTCGAGCAAACCCAGCCAATGGGCAGATTATCCAATAATTAGATTCGAACGAGTGATAAACAAAATTTATTGTTTTGGAGCGCCAAGCGGAGGGGCTCCTTATACTGAAATAGGTGATTGGCAACCTGACAGGTGGTACCGGATTGAAGCGATAATTGATTTTGGGACAAATCAGTTAACAACCAAATTAAATGGGACTGAATTAGCTACTTTGAACATTACAAGTCCAGAAGATTATACACAGTTTCATCTTGGTATTGGGGGGCATTCAGAACCAGGTCAGTCTGTTGTTTATTTTGACGATGTTCGAATTTTTAAAAATGATTTAATTCAGCCTACCATTTCAGGATATGTGCGTAATAGCACCGGAGATGGAATTAGCGATGCGACAATGAATTTTTCTAATGGAGGCGGAAACACAACAACAAATAGCAGTGGATATTACAGCCATTCGGTAGAATTTGGTTGGAGTGGAATGGTTACTCCAAGTAAAAACGGTTACACATTTGATCCTGACCATCGTTCATATACAAATGTCACAGATGACGATTCCGGGGAAAATTATACCAGTTATATAAATCAGCATACCATTTCTGGTTATGTTCGGACGTCAGACGGTACTGGTATCAGTGACGTGAGAATGAGTTTTTCTAATGGTGGCGGAAGCACAACAACAAATAGCAGTGGTTATTACAGCCATTCGGTAGAATACGGTTGGAGTGGAATGGTTACTCCCAGTAAAAACGGTTACAAATTTGATCCTGACCATCGTCCATATACTAATGTCACAGATGACGATTCTTGGGAAAATTATACAGGCGAAAGATTAGTATCGCTAATATCAATTGATGAAGAGTCTATAGATATAACTAATATTCTAAAACCTTTTGCTCCGGATCAGTATGATATAAAAGTGCAAATCAAAAACGAGCACAACGAGGCTGTAGATATTAAGGTCGGATTTTTTGCAGGTGATCCTGATGGAAGCAATTTTACATCTTTGAAAAATTATCAGGGACGTGCGGACACGATTGTTACTTTGCAAGCTGGAACATCAAACGAGCCTGGAATAACCTTAATACATTGGAAAGGCATTTCAATTAATACACCTGATTATAAAACAGGGCAATTAGTTTTTATTAAAATATTGGAACCTGTAGTTGAAAATCCGAAAGCATCGATTATTTTGACAATTCTTTACAATCCTTTTTATCTGAATGAAGATGCTTACTATTGGACAGTTGATGAAATAACAAATGCTAACAGTTCAATTAATGAAATGATAAACACAATGGTTTGGCTTCTACCTATAGATTTATTACAAAAAATAGCTCTTTCACAAGCTTTGGCAGAAAAAGCAGAAGAAGAATCAGACGGTTTATGTCATGGTATAGTTGGTACTAGCGTTTTATATAAAAATGGAGACCTTTCAAAACCAGCATCGGGACCAGTATATAATTGGAATAAAACTGTTGCACTTCCTGATATACGTCGATTATGGTGGGAACAATTTGAATTAAAAGAATCTAATTTATTTCAAACAGCACTAAATTTTTTATCGCAAACGAAATATTATTTAGGAGGAGGAGAGAATGGATGGGCTAAATGCTTTCAAATTATGTGCCAGAAAATCCTTCAAAGAGATGGTGATGATGATACACTCCGTCATACAGTTGCTGCCTATAAAATGATCGAAATTAAAAATTCCTCGGGTTTATTTAAAAAAGCAAAGGTATATGTCTATGATGCAAATAAACCCTATGGAAGATATGACACGTTTCTACCTCTTACCAGTCCCATTTGTATAGAATTAGCAAACGAGAATGGCATAATCAATTATGAAGGATACAAATTTGATAATGGATATCCATTAACTCCTAATTATGATGAATTCGGAGTACATTATCCAAATCAATATTCACAACAAGAAATTATAAAACTTCTTGAAAAGTACTGGGTTCGATATTTAACTAATCTATTTGACTTAAACCAATACTTTGTTTCATTTGCGTGCCCGGTTGAACCGTTAATAACTGATCAAAATGGTAGAAGAGTTGGGCTCCAGAATGGTATTATCATAAATGAAATTTCCGAAGCAGAATTTGATACAATTGGTGATTTGAAGTTATTTAAATTACCTAAGGAGAATAATTATCATATAGAAATAATGGCAATTGAAGATGGTAATTTTGATCATACTATCATTAATCCTAAAGAAAAAGCTAATACCGAGATAATTTTATATGATGATGTTGAATTAAGGCAAGGTGGCGCGGCAACATTAGAATTGATAGTATATAATAACAACTACACGATGCACATTGATGAAAACGGCGATGGCCAAATTGATACAACCCGTCAGCCGGATGAGCATACTATCGTGGGCGATGGACTATCCGTCTGGCCTGGCGACACGAACGATGATGGTATTGTTAATCAGGGGGATATCTTACCATTGGGACTTTTCTGGCAACAAACCGGACCAGCGAGAGAATTCGACAATAAAATACAATGGGTGGGACAGCCATGCACTCCCTGGTCGCCCAATGAAAATGCAACTTATGCCGATGCAAATGGAGACGGAGCCATTAACCAGGGAGATATTTTACCTGTCGGCTTGAACTGGGAAAAAACACATGGCTTACAGAAAAATTATGATGATGTTGCAAGAACAGAATTAGAGCATGGCGGCGTATTAAAACCAGTTTCAAGAATTGAGAAAAACCAAAAACAATTAACGTTAGACATTTATGCTGATGGCTTGAAAGAACTTTTTGGCATCTCGTTTGAAATTTCATATCCAACAAATAAGCTAAAATTTCTTTCTGCAAAACAAGGCGAAGTTTTCGATGAAGATGCACTATTTTACAATAAAGAAAATGCTTCGGGAAATTTAGGAATTGCCATTTCACAAAAAGCTTTTCACGAGAATGTGACTCAAAATGGTAAAATCGCTACGATAAAATTTCAGATTCAAGGAAATTCCATTAATTCAGATGAGATTAACATTCAGAAGATCTCTGCTGTCAACAAATTAGGGAATGATATTCATATAATTTGTGAGAGTTCCAAAGAAAATAATGTACCTAAAAATAATCAAAATTATCCCGATCGATTTCACTTGTACGCAAACTATCCAAATCCTTTCAACCCCACGACGACAATCACCTATTCAGTGCCCAAAGCGTCTCATGTTCAGCTTCAAATTTTCGATTTAACCGGAAGACTGGTGAAAACATTATACGATAATGAGCAGCAAACCGGCATGCATTCGGTTATCTGGGATGCCAGGGATGAGTCAGGCAATGTCGTTACCAATGGAATGTATATCTGCCGGATGACGGCAGGAGCAGTTGTAAAGCATCAAAAAATGATTTTGGCGAAATAGCACGATGATAAAGTCGTAAATTATTTATTTATCGAAAGGTGGTTAAAATGAAGACAACAAAGAAGCTTATTTTTTATCTATTGCTTTTTGTCGTTTTTAAGAACACAGCTTTTTCGCAGTGGCTGATAAGTAATGATCATGCCTGGATTCAAATGGACCAGGATGATACCCATACAATTAGTGGTACGACGTTTCTTTGTTGGGGGAATAATTCAACATGTGTTTATATTAATATCGATGGCGCCAGCAGCCCACACACAATAAATAAATATAATGTCCGAAAATATAATAGCGAAACTTTATTGGTCGTTAATGAAGAAAGTTCGATTGAATGGGCATGGGTTAGTTTTGGCGAGAGTAGTTCTCTTGTTAATTTTAGCGAAACAACTATTATTTGTAATCCCGGGGATCGGATTCAATTTAATGCGACTTCATCTGGAGTTTTAACAGAAGGTTCACCTAACATTTACCAAAATGCAACCGTAAGGAATTGGTGTGATTATAATGGTGTTGTGGTGGAATCCGGAGGACATAGCGCAACATACTATTTTGATGTACCGAGCGATTACATTGGTACTCAATATTTTTATATGGGTGTTCATCTGAGCCCCGGGAATACTAAATTTGTGCAATACTTACGTATAATATCCACAGAACCGGAAGAGGAAATAACAATACCTTACACACCTTATAGAGGGGCTACAACTGGAAAAGTTGGTCAGAGCTGCACGTTTCATACGGGTGGAGCAACAAGCAATTTTGGACATTCTGTGGAATATCAATTTGACTGGGGGGATGGTAGTTTTTCAGATTGGGGATCGTCGACACAGAGCCATAGTTATGATAGTCCTGGCACTTATGACGTCAGAGCACGTGCTCGATGTCAAACACATACTGCTATTGTTTCGGATTGGTCGATGGCTTTTTCTATTACGATTTCATATTGCGTCATAACAATCAATGTGAGTCCGGCTGGTTCTGGGACTGTAGAAATAGATCCATATAAAACGGGTTATACATACGATGACTACGTGACTTTCACAGCATATCCCAATGAAGGTTATCAGTTTTCACATTGGAGTGGTTGGATAGATGGTGAAAGAAATCCATATCCCGGTGTTCCAATATGGGATGATCACGATGTGACAGCCAATTTCATACAAGTTCAAGAGACCGTAACCTCACCTGATACACCCGCAGGTCCCGCAAACGGAAAGGTTGATGAGAGCTTGATGTTTAATACCGGTGGTGCGAGTAGCAGCTTGGGACATTCAGTTGAATATCAGTTTGAGTGGGGTGACGGCAGTCTGTCGGATTGGGGATCAGCTTCGCAGAGCCATAGTTACGATAGTCCCGGAACCAAATACGTAAGAGCCCGCGCTCGTTGCCAAACTCACACTAACGTGGAATCGGATTGGTCTACATCAAAATCAATTTCGATTTCTTATTGCACATTAACCGTTACCGTTAGTCCCTACCAAGTGGGTAATGTTATAAAAAATCCTGATAAAACGAATTATACGTATAACGAATCGGTTCAACTCACTGCGAATACTGCAACCGGTAATTATGAGTTTGATCATTGGGGAGGCGATTTAGTAGGAAGTACAAATCCGCAGAATGTAGCCATGGACGGTGATAAAAATGTCACTGCTTTCTTCGTAGAAACTGAGGAGACAGTATCCACACCTGATACTCCAACCGGATTATGGAGTGGCAAAGTGGGGCAGAGTTTAACATTTAACACAGGAGGCGCTACAAGTAATTTGGGACACCCGGTGGAATATCAATTTGACTGGGGAGATGGCAGTCAATCAAATTGGGAATCATCGAGGCAGGATCATAGTTACGATAGCCCGGGTACAAAAAATGTCAGAGCGCGTGCTCGCTGTCAGACGCATACTGGCGTTGTTTCAGGTTGGTCTGATACAAAATCTATCACCATTTCTTTCTGTACGTTAACGATCAACGTAAGTCCTTCCGGCTCGGGCAGTGTTGGGAAAAGTCCTGACAAGCAGGATTATACATATAATGAGTCTGTTCAACTTACAGCTAATGCAAATTCCGGATATCAGTTTGATCATTGGGGCGGAGATATAAGCGGAAGCACTAATCCGCAAAATCTAACCATGAGTGATGATAAAAGTATTACAGCTTATTTCATCGAAACTTCTGAAACAATCACAATACCTGAAACTCCAACAGGAGTATGGAGCGGTAAAGTTGGTCAGAATTTGACATTTAACACCGGCGGGTCGAGTAGTAATTTGGGACATCCTGTTGAGTATCAATTCGATTGGGGGGATGACAGTCAGTCAGAATGGGGATCATCCAGGCAGAGCCATATTTATAATAGCCAGGGCACAATGTTAGTGAAAGCGCGTGCTCGATGCCAGACGCATACTAGCGTTGTCTCTGGTTGGTCGGATGCGAAATCTGTCTCGATATC
>WJKD01000047.1 GCA_014729315.1 Promethearchaeota archaeon
CCGAAAAAAATCGGTCTAATAACCTTTCCATTTTATTCAGCACCAGAGGATACTTTTCATGGCTTTCCCGAATAATTTTATTACCATTATTTTTTACATAATTAATTAGAGATTTCTCAGTATTAAATAGCTTTAAAGAGATTAATACAATATTCTGATTACTTTCATATTGATAAATGATCAAGATAAAAATTTTGGGATTCTTTGCTTCGTAAATTGTTGCGAGGATCTTAGACACCACAAAAGATTAGAATAGATATGTTTTTAAAATAAATTATCAAATATTAAAAACAATAACTCTATTACATTATTATAATTTCTCATTAAAACTACAAACAAGCTAAATAATAATAAGAAAATAAAATTTGATTTTATAGCTTTATTTAATAGAATTATAATAAATAGAAAGAGGATTTACGATGCCTAAAAACCTAAAGGACATTATCGATAATGTAGAGGCAGAAGAAAGCGAGACGGCTAAATTGGAAGAGAAGATAGAACGTTTAACCGAATTAGTTGAAAAGCAGAAAAAAATAATTTCAGAGCAAACGGAGGTTCTAGACCAGCAAAAGCTAAGGCTCTCAAAAATGGTAGATGTTCCCGACGATATCCGTGAGCTGCGAGACATAATAGGGACGCAAAGAGGACAAATAAACGAAAGAGAAATCGAGTTAGAACACACCAAAGGATTGTTGGTTCAAGCACAAAAAGAGTTAGAACTAACGAAAAACCGGATGAAACCACAAGCCATGAAATTAGAAGCAACCTTAGAAACTATCGGAAAACTTAAAGCGGAAATTGCTCAAAAAAATTCTGAACTACAAGTTAAAAACGAAACTCTTCAGGCTTTTACTAATAAGTTGAAAGAAGCCCAAGCAGTCTCTAAAGAACTTGAAAACGAACGCACGATATTAATAGAACAAATGGAACAGAAAACTGATGTTGAATTTAAAAAACAAATCGAAAATTTAAAAACGGATCACTCCAAAGAGAAACAACAGTTAAAGGCAAGGATTACCGAATTAGAAGGAGAATTGTTGGATCAAAAATTAGAATTTGAGGAACAAATAACAGAAGCGAGAGGTATGAAAGATAGATACGAAACGCTTATTCAAAAAGTTGAAGACCTAAACGAAAAAAATAGGATCGCAAACGAGGAAATCAACTCATTGAATAAAAAATTAGAAGAACAAGTTGCCTCTATAACTGAAGAAAAAGACGCAATTATCAAAAGCTTAAATGCAAAAATGGCGGATCTAAAAGAATTTAGAAAAGAAAATTACCCAAAACTTGCGGTCCTCGAAAAATTAAAGCCATTAATGGAGAGGGACCCTCTTTTCAAAGCATATTTCATTATCGAACAAGTAAAATCCATTACTCTCGATGATCTAAAATCGGCAGTTGGAAGTCCTATAGTCGTCGTCAAACGGGACGTAGAAACTCTAGAAAAACAAGGACTAGTCGAGATGAATGATGCTCAAAAAATAATCATCAAAACTCAAGAATAATTCTAATCTCTTTTCATAAAATAATTAATAAATAGTCTTTTTTAACCTAATTTTAAATTTAAGTGATTAGATAATCTGATTAAAAAGTAATTAATTTGAAATTTTTATCTTAGAATAAAGGAATTAAAGAACTATAAAGATAATAGCGGTTTCTAAATTTTTATCAGACTTTCGCTAATTCCTTATAGAGTCTTGGAAGTGCTTTTGTGTACTTGCCGTCGGGGATCTTTTCAAGGAGTTCCGCAGCGATTTTTTTTAGTATTTCTCTATATTTATGAGGTTTCTCGTCCCTACGAAGTAATAATGCAATTACATAATTCTCAACTGAGATGTAATCTTCGCCTACTCCTGAAAAAAAAGAGACTACTTTATTATTCTTAAGTGAAATGGAAGCAAATCCCGGTTTCAACGATTGATACCTGTGAGAACTGTAGACTTGGGTTAAGAGATTATTGGTTATTTTTAAGTTTTCAGGATAAAATCCTTCGTTAATAGGTCCAATTTCGTTATCCCATCTAATGATTAATATGCCTACTGGAATGTTAAGCACCCCCTCTAATAATACTAGAAAAATAATAAGAATCTATTAATCTTTGGTTAAGGAGTATTGACATTTTTGATACCTGATAATTTTGTTTTGTAATATTTTTTGACTATATTTTGTAATTATTCAGTTTGAGATTATAAATTTATTGTATTGATAAGCGGTAATTACTTACCAGTATATATCTTTAAAATAAATATTGTATCTATTTTAATGTTTTTTTAAAAGCTTATACTCGTATTAAATCTTTTTATTAAGTAAAGATCTAAGTATATTTAAATCTATAGGCAAAGAAAAATTTAAATTAAACATATACTTTATGTAATTGCTAAATAACACCTCTCATATTTAAAAATAAAATGGTGCTTACCAGACGGGCACGATTTTAGAGGTCTTGCGTTGGAGGGGTTACCGAGTCTGGTCAAAGGTCTAATATTGTCTCTTGATGGGTCAAGACCGATTAAAG
>WJKD01000489.1 GCA_014729315.1 Promethearchaeota archaeon
GGATCTTGGTTCAATGTACCATCTCTATCAAAAAAGATTGCTTTACGAATAGGCATTAATCTATTAAAGTTAAAAAAATCATTAAAGTTTAATTGCTCGCGTTAATAAAATAGAAAGATGAATATCGCAAGATAACCTATACCCATAAATAAATGAAATAGGGCAAAAATACCGCCGATTTTTAGGTGTTTTTTATAGTTCATATCGTGAACAATAAATACAAAGAAAGCAATAAGGTTCCGATAAAACACTTTATTGCTAATATGATCTTCGATTATTACTAACTCGTGAGTATTTATATGTGAAGACATAAAAGGTTCTTAATTATATTGGCAATGAGGTAGTCATATTTGCCTCATACTTTTTCTTAATAGAAAATAATCAAGGAATAATAAAGTTAAGATAGTTGTGATTACAAAATAAAGACCTAAATTGAGAACAAACCATGAGGCTCCCAAGTTAAACTCAGTCGCAATTAAAATACTTTGAGAAGAGCCAAAAGGTGTCAGCGTTGATGCTAAATTCACGCAGATTGTCATCCCCAATAAAAAAGGGGTAGGATTTATATGCATTTTTTGACAGGTGTTAATAATCATAGGAACAAAAATTATAACAATAGACACATCCTCTACAAAGGCAGCTAATAATGTTGAGATCAGACAAATGGTCCAGAAAAGCTTTCTGGTGTTAGTGTGAAACTTATTTGTAGTTCTTAGAGCGATTTCTTGGAAGATTTTCTTATCTTCTAAGATCTCAACAATGGTAAATAGAGCAATTATAAAAAACACTACTTCCCACTCAATTGCGAGTATAAAATCTTGAGATAACACTTCATTAGGCATTAACAAAACGGTTGCTATAATAGCGGCAATCATCGCTGCCATACTATAAGTCAAAAAATCAGTTTCTTCGTTGAATAATGCAATCATTACAACTATAAAACACCCAACAACAAATTATTGTAGAAAAAGCATAACACGCCCTATTTATTGTTTCATCTTTTAATAGATATGTGGTTTACTAAATAATGAAGTTAAACTTATACATTTCACTTTTGAAATAAAAAATTTTTGGGGGAGTAATTAAAAAAAAATGTAGATTAAGGACAAAAATAATGGTAATCTTAGGTGTATTTCCATAAACCGTGGATATTACAATATTCTCGAGCCCAAACTCCGTCAGTATCAGCAACAACGAATGTAGCTTTTGGCTCGTCTCCAGGTTTGAGAAATTTTCTTTTATAACAATCGTTTTTACAAATCAATTCGACCCACATTATCCAATGTTCTTCTGTCATCGGATGAGGTGTTCCCATTTCAACACCAACATCCACAGTCACTTTATTTCCGTCAATAGAGATATGAGGAACATGTTTTTCTCCTTTCCATTCGGCAGTTTGCGCTTCCATTAATTTCATAGGTTGTCCACAACAAATGGTTTCTGGAGCAGCGGGATTTAATATCTCAATAACCTTCCCGCAAACTTCACATTTATATATTTCTTTTCTTTCCATTTTCATCCACTTAAGTTTCGTTTTGTTAAGAATACTTAGATTATTATTTAACGATTTTGATTTTAGATTAAAAGGTTTTTCCTAATTAATCAAAATATTTTTTTACTTCTTTAATAACCAAATTGATTAAACTCTTCACATTTAAGATTGGGTAAAAGCTAACCCTAGATATTAGAGCTTTAAACTTTGATTTGGGAATCTCGGAAGAGCCAATAAAAAATCCAACGATTTTATGACCTCTTTCAGCTAAGCTTAATAAAGTTTTCTTAGTTGGAGACCAATTATAAATCCCAAAATCAGTTATAATTAATACCAACATATTTCTTTCTGCTTTTTCACATTGTTGTTGGATAGATTTGGTTGGTAAGATTGTTCCACTTCCTTGATAATGCAGAAGGACTTTTTCAGCTTCTAGATAATCCGTTGTCCATGGACATATTTCTGCCATACCTGAAAAATTGATGATGCTGAATTTAACTCCTTTTTTCGCTGCAAAATGAAGCGCAGCGAACGATGCTACTAGGGCTGTATGATAGGCTCCTTTTGCTCGTTCACTTTTTCTGGTATAGTGCCATTCCATTGAACCAGACGAATCCAGAACGATCAATAAATCTGGAATTCTCTGCTCTTCGTAATGTCCTGCTCCCTCTCGAAAAGTCCATTTCCTCGTCGTTATATTGGGAACAAGAATCGGACTGCTTAAAAGCGATTGAACCACATCGAGTTCTTCTAATGGATCACCGATTCTCCATACGTGAGGTGATAAAGGAACTTCTCCACCTGGTTTTTTCTGAAATATCTTTATTTCAATTAAATTCTTTGCCAAACCACGATACCAAGTTGCAAGTTGTGCTCCATCCTTCAACAATCCCGCTTGAATCGCGGGAGAACCAAATTCAGAGTAGGGTACTCCGAGAGCAAACTCTTCTGCTTTTTGGCGCATTTCATCGTCGTTATCTTTTTTCAATTTATCTGAATTTTTATTCTCAAGAGGATTATCCATGAGTTCCAAAACATCGTTGGGCACCTCAATCTGTCCTCCCTTATCTGAGGAGGATCTTTTGGATTTATTCTTATCGCACATAGCACCAGATCCAATCAAGCTAAAACTATCTTCAATGGGTTTTTTTAATATCTTAGCGATGTTTTCTACTTTATTTTCCCATGTTATCTCGTCTTCAAAATTCTTTGATATTATTCTCTTTATTTTCTGTGCGACCGATTCAGCGGAGGACATGGATTCATAAATCTTGATTTTTTTTAAATCCTCTTCAGAAAGTATCCTTTCATCCATAATTTCAGAGTTTGGCGTATCTCTTTTCGAATATTGTATAGAATCCTTAGTTTTCTGAATACTTTGTAATAAATGTTCTTCAATCAAATTTACATTCCAGAGCTCTTCATAGGTTTTAAATAACATTTTAGCGAATCCGCTCAATTTTCCAGCCTTATTCTGTGTGATAAGATGATTATAGGTTTTTCTTAATTCCCATTTCATAAGATCTGAGTATTTCTCGAAGAGTACCGTGTCAATCACTAAATCTGAGAAGACGTTAACGACGATGGAGGCAAAATTACGATTAACATGCTTCATAGCTGCTCTTAGCAATTTAGCGTTGATAATGCCATCGTAAGGAATTATCTGATAATGTGAAATCTCGTGAAGGCTTATAACGTAAAAGTAATTGATAATTTCGTTTTTATCCTTCAAAAGGGGGACATTCGCGAGATTCATAGTTATTTGCCATCTATTTTCGGGGTCAATATAAAATCCTTCCTTTCGCGAATAATCAAACACAAAATTAGGCTCGTTTAATGGAGGAAAATAGTATTCTGAAAGAGCCCTCTCCCACGCTATCTTAGCATACTTTTTTAATTTCTCTTCTTGCTCTACGAGGATTTGACTGTTTTTCTTTTTTTCCGATTTTGTTTTTATCATGATATATTGTTTTAAATTTCTTTTTCAATGTATTCAATATTATCTAATATAGTGCGCAATTTTAGTGCGTCTGAGCCTCCTGAAACTTGTATATTTACCAGAGAATCATCTTCTGTACCTGTCACATTTATCTCCAATAAAATATCCTCTGTCCGGATTTGTTTAGTTTGTCTTTGAGTAAAAGTATCCTTTAGAATTTTATCTAAATTAGGAAATTCAGTGGCTATATCTGCCCACACTTCTTTCCAATAGATATATTTAAACACATAATCGGTTACGGTTTGTTTATACAACTCTAAATTACACCAATTTATTAAATCCGCCCTGTTAGGAAATTCCATATCGGTGATAAGCTTGTCTCTTATTTCAGCAAGCGTTGATATATCACCATTCTTACTAGCGTCTTTAATTTTTTGGGCTAAGTTTGTATACTCTTTATTCTTAATCGAATTAACAAAGGGAATTAAATCAAACTTCACGATTAGATCGTTCTTCTGGTATTTTCTGAGCTCGGTCAAGTCATTTTTTTCTTGAGCTCCATTTCTAAACTTTTCTACAATTTCGTAACATTTTTCGCGAGTTCTGAAGCGTTTCAACACCAAATCCAATAACCTTTTCGTAAATTCGTATTTATTTCCCCAATAAGGTGATTTTTCGAGCTCTCTAGGGGAATATTTCGTTCTATGAGATATCACATATGGGGCAATCGTGTTGACAATGTTCACATCAATTGCTTTTAAACGAAGTAACCATGCAAGGGCTTTAGAATACCGCAATAAATCCTTTGCTACTCTAACACTAAGAATGGAATCAATCTTATTACAAACATTTTGGGTTGTGTTAAAATGACAACCAGAACATAGCCCAGAGCTTGGTATTAAATCCTCAGTATTGCCTTTATCAATTCTCGCACACAAAGTAAACTCTCGTACTATTGCGTGAATATAATTATCAACCTCGTTAATAGAATTTATTTTATTCACATAATACCATATCTCCATCAATTCATCTATCGTTAGCACTTGTGGAACTTGTATGAGTTCATCGAATCCAGAGTATTTTTCGTCCTTGCCTTTGAGGATTAGGTTTAAATCTTGACTTGCTGGCATTGAGATTGGTATTGAAATTCCGTATCTATCGAGAAACGGTTGCGAGAGTTCAAATGTTCCGACATCTTGAGGATTAATGGTGGCAAATAAGCAGAATTTGTTAATAGTTGTGATGGAATCGTAATATTTGACTGTGCCTTCGGCTAAAAGGGACAGTAAAATATCTTGTGCGTATGGAGTTAACCGATTAACCTCGTCAATTATCTTCCAAAAGTTTTTTATGAAGTTTCGCCATACTACCTCTTCCTCTCCCGTTTTCATGAGTTTTCCGAGCTTTAACGTACCAACCAGCTTTTCCTCAGTGAGTTGAGGATGTCCTCTGATAATAGAGCTCTCAATTTCATCCAAACTACTTGCGGTAAACATGCGACCCAATAATTTGACGAGCGTAGTTTTGCCACCACCGTGACCACCAACAAGTAACATCGCTGAATTGGGCACAAGAGCGTTTAAAATGCACACTGTAAGAATTTCAGGCAACTTTTTAGTAATTATTGTTTCTTTTCTATCATCGTAATATTTGATCTCCAGACTTCCAGAATGGACAAAAAGTTGATTTGCTTGGATTAAATTGATGATTTTCCAGACTTTTTCTCTCAGAGTATTCTCTTCGGCTAATTTCGTCGACATTTGGTCAAATCACTACATTTTCTATTACAATAAAAGAAGATTGAGCATATATTTCTTTTTGTTCAAGTATAGGTTTAATCCTTAATTTTTCGAATAAAATAATTTCTTATACTATTAATATCAAGGTAGTCTTTCAATTTTTTATTTTTTTGGATTCTTTACTCCTTTTTATAGAAATTTAGATGTTTAGACTAACTTCTTATTCTAATTCTCCGTTTCACCAATACGGGTAAGATTTAGGGCTGAATTCTTGATTTTTTTGTTCTTGATAACTTTAATTATACTCGAAAGGTCAATATTACCCCTAATATTTTTATTAATACTATTTGTTTGATTCACGTAATCTTAAAGAGATATGATAAACTTCTCTAAAGAAATTATTTAATTTATCATTACCAGTCTATTTCACTCTGTGTGGCGATAAGGGGAGTGATATCGCATTCCTACTAATTTAGAAAGTAATTATCAAAAACTTGAGAAAAATATAGAAAAACTAAATTGGTCATAAAAAATAAATTTACTAAATTCTATTATTAGAATGGTAAAAGATGACTGAATTAAAAATTAATATTCCAGATGATTTAGAGAAAAAAATGAAAGAACACCCCGAAATCAATTGGACTTCTATTGCGAGAAAAGCTATTGAAAAATATCTAAAGAATTTAGATTTACACGAAGAACCCATAACTAATAAAGAGTTAGAAGAACTTACGGAACACTCTTTAAGAGAATTCTTAGAACGTGAACCAGATATTTATACTGATCAAGATTTAGTCAAGCGATGTCAATGAAAGGGAAAATGGGTTCACCTGAGCAAGATATTAAATTTTTAATAGAATTTTTAAAAAAGGTAAAATAAATGACCTTTAAATCTAGCTTATTTTAATATTATAAATAAATTTGGAAGAAAAATTTATCAAATTAAGTTTATCAGTTCATATAAGGAATCTATAATTAAATCTGGTTTATAGCCCCAGCTCTTAAATTCCTTCTCTTGCTCCTTTTCGTATTTATTGTCCCTTAACAACAAACATGCGTGGATATTTGCTCTTTTGGCGGCGATAACATCTACTCGTGAATCTCCGACCATTATTGCGTGTGAAGTTGAGGAATCAAAGTTTAATCTATCTAATACGGAAATAATCCCTTTTGGTGATGGTTTTGCTATTTTTTGGTCGTAATCGTAAGCTAAACCTAATACTTCGTGAAAAAGATCCTTAATTCCAAATTCTTGGAGCATAAAATCTACGATATAATCCGCTGTATTAGACACGATTGCAATTTTGTTATCAGGA
>WJKD01000048.1 GCA_014729315.1 Promethearchaeota archaeon
CTTTAATGCTCTTCATCAAAGCATTAAAAAAATATTTCATAAATTTGTTGGAACTTATGAACTAATGAATTTTGAAAAAGGAGAGGATCTTTATAGAAAATTAAATGAAAATAACACGATCTCTCCCTTTAAATTCTTATTCAGCGGTTTATTTCGAGAAAAAATAAATGAGGAGGCATTCATAGACGAATGCAACCAACTCAAAGAAAATCTAAGGGATTTTGGCAGTTTTAAGGAAGTGTTCAATAAGCTACATTCTAAAACGCAAAATTTTGAGGCATTGAGGGATGATTTTGAAGAATATCAAAAGCTCTTAGATTCAGGTAATTCAAAACTTATAAACGAAAAATCGATAGAATATTATCGATTGTTTCGCAGTTTTTTCCCTTTGGACAAAAACTCTGAATATGTAATAGATATAATAAATAAAACCATCGTCAAATTATAAACTATAGTAGCGGAAAATGGAATTGCAAGAGATAATAAAATTAATAATAAACGAAGTAGAAGAAAATAGTTATATTAATATTTCGGATTTTTTAGAGAAAAGAAGCTTGAATAAGGTTAAAACTAAGGATTTAATTAGAGAAATTGATAAAAAACATAGTAAAAAATTGTTATTAGACGCTGAAAATACAGAAGTTTATTCCTACGATTTAATATATACTTATTTTAAGCTTAAACTATTTAGGTCCTTGGAAACCAGAAAAGATTTGGATCTTACTTCAGACGATTTTGAAGTTTTTAAATCAGAAGATTTGATAAGAATTTATAGCTTAATCCATTCAGAATTTTTTGATTACTTAAATAAAAATCTAAGCGGCGATTAAAGGAATAAACTCCTTCAAGCTTAATCAGAATTGAATTAAAATGTTCAATAAATATACGTTATAGATTCTATTTTTTTGACTTTGCTTGATACCCGCAACGCGGGCAAATTAATTTCCCAAATCCTACGCGATATCCGTCAATTGGCGTTAAAATTTCGTTGCAGATTGGACATCGGGGTTCAAAAGTGGGAAACCACTGACCTTTCACATTAAATTGATTAGCGAAATTATAATTCTTTTTCAATGTATTTAATTTCTTCTGATTAAGTTGGAAAAAAGTATAATCTTCCGCAATGGATTTACCTTGAGGAGCTAAAAGCATTAGGAACTTGATCTTAATGGGATTATTTATTAATGATAAAATGCGATGAATTGCTTTCTGTTTATGTTTAGAAAACAGTTTTGCTAGTTCTGGTGGAGCCAATGCGACTAAAATCGCTTGAGATGCAGGATCCTCTCTACTTACTTTTTGAAATAAAAACTGATACATCCTTCCATCTTTATCGAAAACCCATAAAAAGGTCCAATCTCTAATATCGTAGTCTTCGTTTTTTGGTCCTACTATCCGTTTTATTGAATTAACTATTTTATATTGAGTTTTCTCAACAATATGGGAGATTAGATCATCAAAAAAATGTTTTTCTATTACTGGAAATCTCTCAAAAATGCTTTTTAACGAGAGCAATCTCACATCAACCAATTGGTTGTTATTTACATCCCAGGGAGTAAATGTAGAGATTGTAAAAAAATCAGTCATTGTCATTATATGAAAGCAAATCATCAATAAAAAATTCAGCCATCTTCATTTTTTTGAAAGAGATTCTCTTAAAGTATTAAATTAAAGTGATCAACCTCAATTGCGTGAATTATGAATTAAATTTAATCAAAAGCCAGACGAATTTAGTCGATAAGGCTAAAGTTTAATAATTTGTCGTTCTATTGTATCATAATGAGTGATATCTGGGATTTTGAAGCAGATTCCAAGGAAGAAGGCGATAAAAAAAGAACCGTTCTTCACGATAAAGAAAGAAGTTATCGGGATAAAAATGGTTTTATGCACTACATATTTAATAAAAAGACCTTCAAGAATCCTTGGTACATCATCCCAGAAGACGATTACGAGTTATTTACCAAATTTATTATGGGGGGTTCTCGTTCTTATCCTTCCGATGGAAATATTCCATGCGATATAGTTGCTCGCGAAGCTCGACGAGTATTAGATTACATTGTCCAGTGTTCTAAACACACAGATAATAAATTTTGTAGCATAGCGAGGAAAGCACTAGAAAATGGTAAGAAAGCGCTATTAAGGGGCACGATGAAGCTTTATTTAGGGAAATATACCACTAGAGATTGGAGAAGGAAAAGATTTACTGACGACATTGATTTTTGGACCTTTCAAATAAATATGCTGGAAGCGGGTTTAAAAGAATGTGGGTTTACAAAAGATAAGAATACGAAAGAATGGGAAAAATTTTTAAAATGGACAAATCCGCTTACTAATGAGACTCGAAGCGAAGTTTTATACGCTGCGAACAACTTGAATCAACTCCTTGATTTTGGAGACGGTTCTTATTTAGAGGGAGCAAGTTTAAGGGACATCTTCAATAAAAAAATAAAAAGAGGTCACGATGTAGATCTTAGTGATATTATTAACGTTGCAATGTTAAACAATAGCACTTCCGGTGGACGTACAAAAGAATGGGAAGATGCTTGGACTTCGTTTGAACAAGCTGCGAACTCAAGAAGCACGAGAATCGTATCTAATTTGATAAGTTTATCTCAACATTCTTTCGCGATAGCAGATCATTTAAAAAATACTGCTTTGGCGATAAATAAGCATAATAACTTAATTTTTAGCGAAGAGGATTTTCCCGCCAATAAAATTAGGGAAATTTGTAAAATTTCAATTCACTGGCAAAGTTATTTTGAATCAAATGGGGAGGAAAAGACTAGAGAGATGATTCACGAGTTTCTTTTAGAAGAAGCA
>WJKD01000490.1 GCA_014729315.1 Promethearchaeota archaeon
ACTAAACTTTCCTCATCTATTCCTATATTCTTGATTAAATTGACTAAGTCTATTTCTTTTTTATCTGTTTTAGATTTTGAGTCGCCTTCATCAATAAATCGCTTGGGTGTAGCTATAATTCGCTGATGACCCGTCATTGCCGTCCAATAATTATTAAAAATAACAATAGTAAGGTCTATATTGTTTTTAATTGCGTTTAAGAGCGGTTGCAAACCAGTGTGAAATAGTGTGCTATCTCCGATGAAAGCAATAATTTTTTGGTTTTCCTCTAGCACTAAAGACATTCCGTTTGCAATACCAATTCCTGCTCCCATGCAAATTACCCAATCAATTAATTGATACGGATAAGCCTCGCCCAGAGTATAACATCCTATATCTCCACCGAAAATGAATCCCGTTCCGGCTTCCTCGCTAATTTGATCTGTAACTTTTTTTAATGCATAAAAGAACGGTCGGTATTGACAACCCGAACAGAAGGTGGGTTCTCTAATTGGTATTTCAGGAATTATCTCTGAAAGAATTTTTTCTTTTTGCTTTAATTCTTCTAAGAGATAACTATTAGGAACGCTGAAATGGTTTGCAAGGAATTCCATGATTAAATCTGTGTTCAATTCTCCGATGTTTGGAAGAAAATCTTTACCGTGAATTTCAAGGTTTTGATGGGCGTCACAGAAATTACAAAAAACATCTTTTGAAAAAGTTTCAATAAAAGGTTCGAGCTCTTCTACGATTAGCATCTTATTTAAGTTAAATCGATCTGCAAAACGACATACTTCTGCTCGATTGATGGGAAAGATCATTCCTAATTTCAATATGGGCGGATTTAGATCTAGCTTATGGCACGCTTGAAGAACATAGCTATAACATATACCACTCGTTAGAATTCCAATTCCTTTATTTAAGTTCTCGTTTTCTCCATTTCTTGCTTTTATAAGTTTAACCTCGTTAAAAAGATGGTATATCTTCTTATTTTTGGCGACTTGAGCTATTTTTTCAAAATAATGTTTTTGGTTTGCCATTGCCTTTCTCAAAGTGTTAATATATCTTTGCGGATTTTTCTTAAATTTTCCGATGTGATGGGCGTGTTCGATTTTGCCTAATCTAACAATACCATAGCTATGACATAATCGTGTGGTGACATGGACATAAACGGGTATCTTATACAACTCCGATAATCTTAAGCCTTCTTTGATAAAATCCTTACATTCTTGGACCGTAGCAGGTTCGATTATAGGAATCTTTGTATGTAATGAGTAGAGACGGTTGTCTTGGGCGTTAGTAGACGAAAGTATACCTGGATCTCCGCCGCATAATATTAACATTCCTCCATTTGTACCTGAATACGGAAATGTATGAAGAGGATCTGCAGCAACATTCAGTCCTAAATGTTTAAACATTGCTACGCTTCGAATTCCCGCCCAACTAGCTCCTATACACGATTCTAAGGCAACCTTTTCGTTAAGGGAATAGTCAAAAGTAAATTCTTTAGAATTTTCGGATAAAAAATGTAGATAATCGCCCACTTCGCTTACTGGCGTGCCAGGATAGTTAGCAGCAAATCGAACCCCCGCTTCAAATATACCCCGAGCAAACGCTTCATTACCAGACATTAATACTTCTTTACATTCTTCTTCTTTAAAAAGTCCAGAGATATGCAATTTCTTTCCTGATGCTGTTCAATCCTAATTCTAATTATTAAAATTTCCATATTTCAAGGTATAAAAGAGAGATGAATTCTAAGAAAAAATTAAGAAAACGGAGATATTTTTATTCGTCCTTAGTTGTATACCAATTTTCTAAATCCCAGTATTGCCCTTCGTCGCTTAGTAGCAAGTCTCCGTTTGCATCTTTTTTAATCTTCTCAAATAGATTTTCACAAATATCTGGGTTGTTTTCGGCAATGTTTAAGTTCCACTCTGGGTCTTTAGAGAGATCGAATAATTTTTGGTCAGACTTGTCATTTGAAGTGATTAACGCATATTTATCGTCTTTATACACTGTGTAAATATTCATTCCGCATGTAAAATAATTTCGATTGTCTATTAAATAATCGGTATCATCAGCGAAGATTGATAGGTCGTATCCGTCAAAATTGGCGGGACTTTCCTTATCCATAAACCCAAACAAGGTTGGTAAAATATCAAGCGTACTAACGTAAGATTTTTTAATTCGTTTTGGTCCTGTCAGATTTCCAGGAGGTTTAATCATCAAAGGTATATCTATTAACTCCGGGTATAGATACATTGGAATCTTACCTATTGCGTTATGCTCTCCTATGCTATGACCATGATCGCTGGTTAAAATTATAAGCGAATCGTCGTAAATCTCAAGTCTCTTTAATTCCTCAACGAATTGTCCAAACCAATAGTCGCAACAAGAAACCTCTCCTGCATACGCTGCCCTCATGAAATTGAGTTCGCCTTCGGTAAGATAATCCAAATCGGTTCTATAGGTATCAGTTATAACTCTTTTTTCATTATAATTTTTATCTAAATAAAGATCCAGAAATCGTTGAGGGGGATCCCATGGTTCGTGGGGATCAAATTCGTCTAAAAAGAGAAATGTTTTGTCTGACTTAAGCGAGTCTATTGTAAATTCGATTCCCGCGTTAATTGTTTGAGCTGGGAAGAATTCCTCCTCGCACTGTCTGTCTTGAACATTACACAAGTAATCTTTTAATACATGCTTTTGATAGGTGCGGGCAGCGGGGTCTTTTTTCGTTGTATGAGTCCTCATTTTTTTGCGCAATTTAGAATGCCCCTTTCTGAACATCGCTCTATACGGATCGTTTTCGTGTCCTCTTATCCAACGCCATTGATTAAATCCCAAATGAAAGTTCATGGACGGTTTGAAATGGTGGTAAGTGCTCGCAATGAATGCAGTTGTATACGCTTCTGAAGCAAGATATTCTGAGAGGTGAGTATGCTCTTGTGGGATTGGTTGCCATCCTGGGCTAGCTACAAAATCTCCCGATCTAATATTCGGCTTCTCGTGATTAAAGGGAAAGGTCCTCATACCGGTGTGAATTGACCTTCTTACAGGAATGGTCGGAAGAGATTCCGGATACGCTTTATCAAATACTAAGCAATCTTTAGCAAACAAGTCAAAATTTGGCGTTTGAATCCATTCATTTCCGTAAGTTTTACCAGTATGATCTTTTCTTAAGGTGTCGAAGATAATTAAAAAAATCTTCATTTTTTCTTTAGAATATTACTAATTTATGGTATTAATTATGAATCTCTGATATACGATTTTTATTAAGTAAAGTAAAATAGAAAAAAATAAAAGGATAAGTAATTACTTCTATAAGTTTAACTCTTCGATCGTGTCGAGGTTGTGTTCTAGTTCTTCTTGTGATATTTTATACAGTGTAACAAAGGCTATAATTCCAAGAGACATAATTATAACCGGAAACACTGACATATATAATCGAAGCCCGAGAAGTTCAGAGGGTGCTGTCGATTCTCTTGGAATATAATTGAACCAGATTTGCACCATTAATAAGAGAAGGGTTCTTATGAAAATTCCAAGACGTATAAAGAAAATTTCCACTCCTCGATAAAGACCGCCCATTCTTTTTTTCTTCTCTATTGTTTTCTTGTCCACAACACTCGAGAAAATGGGAAGAACCATGCTTTCGATTGCACCATCAACTAATCCCGCTGTAGTAATAATAACAAGTGCAAAAATAAACCCAACAGAACCGCTTGGTACGAAAAGCAAAGGAAGACCCATGCATGCAAGTAATACTGCTCCAATCAACAAAACGTTCCGAGCTCCTATTTTAAGAGATAATTTATACCATATAGGGGCTGTTATAGGGACGGCTATAATATAACCTAGTAGAATTAATTCTCCGAATTTTGATAATCCAAGGATATCACCTACAAACCATGGCATCCCGACAATCATAATTCCCATTGTCGTAGAATAAGCTACCTGAAAGATAGCGTATCCCATAAAATTTTTGTCCTTAACTGCCATCTTCATCCCAGCAAAAAATTTCTGGTGTTCTCCTTCTTCTTTCTCTAATAATCGTTGCCTTAGCTCAGGTGGTTCTCTAACTCCAGGAATCATTAATATGATTGCTGTTAAGGCAATAAATGCTAGGATTACTCCTTGTAGTATCCAACCTGTTTGAGTGCCAAAGATTTCTACGAACACTATTGGGATTATAACACCCAACATTATCCCCAAAGTAATAAATATCGCAGCAAAATAACCCCCGATCTTTCTTTGTTTATCACTCCGGAATTTGCTTGGAAAAAGAGCAACTCTATTTACATCAAAGAGCGAATATAAAAAATCAAAGAGAAATAGAAAAGTCAATAACCAAAAAAAGACTCCAATCTGTCCAACCTGTTCTACGCTGGGGGAGGCAAACAAGAAGATAATAATAAAACACCACGGAATAGCCCCCATCATGATAAAAGGAAATCTTTTACCCCATTTTTCGAATCGCCTAGACTTATCACAATAATATCCGATAAGAGGGTCATTAAACATATTAAAAACCGTATATATACCTATTGCGATCGTAAACAGCACGAAATCAAGTCCAACTACCGTCGTATAATAATCCGCACTTTGTTGTGAAAACGCTTGGTTCATCATAAAATAAGTTAGGAACGCAAGCTGGAACGATGCAATAATCCTTAACGAGTATTTCTTAGGTGGAGCTTTTGGCTTTCCCTCATTTATTTGTGTATTATTTTCTTGAGATTCCATTTTTCTTACCATTATAAAGCATTATTTAATTATATTTATAACTTGTTGCAATGTGCTATTTAATAATATATAAATGTTTAGAAGTGTAAATTTACCTTGATTTTCTATGATAAATATTCAGAGACAATCTCAAAAATTAGCAATAGCTCGTTCTAAAAGAATTTAAATTAAATTCGAGTTTTAAAGGTAAAAAGTGAGAAAAAATAATATTTCAAATAAAACTTAAATTTGAAAATTGCTGATATAGCGGCAGTTATAATTAAGTGTTAGTCTGGTGGCCAACAAAATAATCCTTCGGTAGAAGTGGCAGCTTCTATCGCAAGTTTCGCATCAAATAATCCTCTGTTAATTATTTGGCTCCACAAATTCGCAGCTCCATCTGCTTCAGTTGGAATCACGAAACTTTCTGGTCTTTGTTTAATGAAAATATAAATATCATCGGGTTCGAATAAGGAACCCGGAACAAAGCAAATTCGTACAATATCTTGCCAATGTATTTCGGCGTCCCAGCCTTCGCGATTGGGAGGTCTTACATCTAAATAAATTGATTTTTCATCAAATTTTACCTTAAACCACGCTGATAATTCCAAATTAGCCACCTTTTTTTAGTTAAGTCCGTATATACATATTTTTAGTAGGAATAAATTCACTATTATTTCTTTGTAAATTAGTACTAAAATAAGAAAATTTAAATTAATATGTTAAGGAAGAAAATGGTAAAATACGATCCATCCCCAAAAAGATTTTATTTTGGGTATTCAATTAATTAATGGGAATTAATAATCATTTTATAAAAACCCAAAGAAGAGAAAATATTGAACCTTAACGATATAAGTCGCAAAAACAGATTAACTGATGAAATCAATCATTATTTTGTTGAATATTTAAAACAAGTTAATTACACGGGTCTATTTGGAGTTGCTCCTTTTTCATCCGTCTATATAAATTTAATGCCCATTCAACAAAATCGATTGAAGAAATTATTGAAAAGTAATCTAAACAATTATATGGAGTTGGGTTCTATTATTAGCTTAGCAATTGCTTATCGTTCTGAGACTATTAAAAACATCAACTCAAATAGAGACGGATTGGTTAAAAAAGAGAGATGGAATCTTTATAGCGACAAATATGAACATTTAAATAATATGTTAAAAGAAATAGGTCATAAAATTGCCGTGAAGTTTAAAGGAATTGCGATTCCTCCAACTACAGAGACTCCTGCCGAAAATATTAATTATGTCTCAGATTATTATCAGCATACAATCTCACATCGTCTTGTCGCAGAACACGCTGGGATTGGTTGGAGAGGAAAAAGCGAGCTACTTATTACTAAAATGCATGGGCCTGCAGTTCGGCTTACTTCAGTTATATTAAAGGGTCCATTGGTATATGGGAAAATGATTATTGACGGATGTGGTGAATGTAATGCTTGCTTAGAGGCTTGCCCTATCTTAAAGAAAAAATACAAATTAAAGAATTACAGAGAACAATGTAGACTTTACATCATCTCTCTAGGCTTAAAGCATGATGTATGCGGTAAGTGTTTAAAAGCTTGTTATTTTAATGGAAGATGGAAACAAGTTAACTAATAAATATTTGATTCTTTTTTAATTTAAGATTAAATTAACTTTTATGGAAGTAATGACGATTAAAAAAATTTGGATTATTCACAATTCAAGATATGGCAACTCAGAAAAAATAGCTAATCAAATAGCAGAAGGTTTAAAAAACTCCTACAACGTAAGCGTAGGCAGAATTAAAGACCTTATGCCTAAGCAGATTGCTAAAGACGAACCTTATGGTTTAATCGTGGCAGTAAGAATTCTCTCCTACATGTCGGATCTGAAAATATGCAGATTTATCAAAAAACTAGACAAGATACTTCAAACTCCAGTATCAAAAGTTGCCTATTATAGCACTCATACGATGCGGTGGAGGGAGCGTTTCACGAAAGGAATATTGAAAAGTTTTCACAAGGCAGATCGGGTGAAAGAAATTTGTCCAGAATATCTCCACGTACAAATGGAGCGTAATAAGGGTCCCGCTGTCGAAGGTAGCGATGAAAAAATCGGAAAATTCGTAGAAAATTTAAAAAAATTCATGAATTAGAGTTCATAATAATGATATAATCGTTGAGTTAATATTAGACATATGAGGTGAAGAAAATTTTCTATTTTGTTCATTAGGTCTAATCTTCTCGCATTTCAATATCCTTAGGCTAGAGAATGATGGGATAATCAAATCTACTGTTTTTCAATCCATTTTAGGAAATTTTGGGCAAAAATTTTTGCTTTTTCCATCTCTTCGGGAAATATGGGTCCTTCTTGGGATTGAACTCTAGCAGTTAACAGCTCGGGATAGACGCTCTCGATGATAGTAGACTTTTTTATTTTGTTTAAATATCGTCTCGCAAACCCTTGGACCTTATCAGTAGCTAAAGCGTGAGTCAAGAACCCCGTCCCGTATTTGATCTTCTTTTCAGAATTTTCCGATAATGAAGCAAATTTTTTTAACCATTTTCTTGATTTAGGATCTCCTCTGAACATACGGATGGCACCTCCTAAAATCAGAACATCTGGAAAACCTTCGGCAATTGTTTCGGGAGCTGCATCTTTTACGTCAGCAATCTCTATTTCGTATTTCTGGTTCATTTCTTGTTTAAGAGATTCTGCTAATATTTTACCATTCCCAAACTGAGAGTCAGTCATTATTTGTATTTTCATAAAAAAATAAGTTTTCGATGTATATTAATTGTTTATAGAGTCCAGTTTTTCATTTTTTTTGAACTAAAAAAAAATTTAGTCAATAGATTCCAAGTTCCACACGCTTAGATAATTTTCTCTTAATTTCTCAGCGAGAGTTGGGTCAATTACATTCATGATCGTAAAAATTTGGTAAGGCTTTAATGGATTCTGAATTTTAAAGATTATTCGTTTTTTATCAAATATATCGTAGAGGGTAGGAATTTTATGATGGATAAATCTCGTTGAAAATCCAGATAATTGGGTGTCTAATTGGAAATTTTGCTTTAAAATATCAGTAAGCTCTTTAAAAATAGATGCGTTTTTTTCTTCAGTTTCGGAATCAATTGGTCTCTCGTCTAATTGAAAATTCCAGAGGATTTTAACCCTCACTCCTCTGTTGATTGCTTTTCTAATGGGATTATAGAATAGAGCTCCACGAGGAATAATTTTTGTTGTCTTTTGAGAGACATATTCGTTGAATAATATTTCTTCTGTTGAATTCTTAATCGCATTTATATAGACGGGAAAAATTGACTGCATTCCATACGCAGTGGACCAAAATAATCGAGAAGGTGTTTTTGTTATCGAAGATTCTACTTCAAACAATTCAGATTCAAAAATTTTTGCCCGATCGTATAAATAGCCAATCTCACGCTTGTTTTGTTTTGCTTGATAAGATATTAAATTATTTAGCGCCTCGTTAACGGGAAAAGCTCTATATTTTTTTGGTCTCGAATCAATGATTTCAACTAACCCCTTGGAATGAAGATCTTCGAGTATGTCGTAGATTCTGCCTAGAGGTACCTCAGATTCTCGAGAGATGTCCCTTGCGGTTGGAGGAAATTTCTTGGAAGAATTAATTAAGGCAACAAACGCATTAGTTTCGTAAGTCGTGAGGTTAGCATCGTTTAAAAAATTCTTCAATTCTTCCATTAAATCTTCAGTCATGTAAAATAATATATGTTTTTCAACCTAAAAATAGTTCTCTTCAGTAGAAAATTGTTTAAAAAGAATAATAATATTCACTTATATTAAATGAATCTCCAAAAAAGAGTGATGAAAAACGAATAATGATAGTATTTATGATAATCTGCGTTCTCATTTAGATAATATGCCAGTAGGATATCCTGTATCAAAAACGGGTGTAGAAATTAAGATACTTAAACAATTATTTGATCCCGAAGAAGCATTGATTGCGACGAAAATGAATTTTATTCCCGAAGAATCTAAAAAAATATATCGTAGATTGAAAAGGAACAGCAATCTTTCCCAAAATGATGTAGTTTCTAAGCTTAAAGAGATGGATCAAAAGGGAACGATAATGTCCATCAAAAAGAACCATACAACACTTTACGCCAATATGCCATTAGTTCCGGGAATGTATGAATATCAATTAGGGCATTTAACACCAGAATTATTTAAAGATATACAACAATATCTTAGAGAAACATATTTTGAAGAAGAATATAACTTGACTGGAATACCTCAACTGCGAACAATACCTGTTGAAGCAGCAATTACGCCGGATCTTAATGTAGCTACTTATGACCAAGTTAGAAAAATTATTAGAAATTCAAAGGGAAAAATCGCAATTATGGATTGTATTTGTAGAATTGGTCATGATATAACAAATGAACCGTGTAAAAGAACAGATTTAAGAAAAACTTGCATGACATTCGGTCTTTCAGCTAAAACTTTCTATGAGAGAGGACAAGCTAAGTACATTTCGATTGACCAAGCTCTTGAACTAACAAAAGAAATGGAAAAGGAAGGTTTAGTTCCACAACCTTCAAATTCTCAAGACCCATTTGTTATTTGCAATTGTTGCGATTGTTGTTGTGAAATCTTATCAAATCAAAAGAAATATGATGAACCTGCAAAACTTTCCGCTTCAAATTATTATTCAAAGATAAATTTTGAAGAATGCACGGGATGTGGAATGTGTACTGAATTTTGCCCCATGGATGCGATAGAGCTTGAAGATAATGGAATAATCGTAAACTTCAAGAGATGCATAGGTTGTGGGCTATGTGTCTCTCATTGCCCCAATCATGCTATTAAGTTATATAAAAAAGAAAATACAGTTGTTCCTCCTAATGATACTTTAGCTACTTTTAAAGAAATGATGGATAAAAAAGCAAATCTTGCCAAATTAAAAAAGGGAAATTCATAGGTGAATCACATGATTAATTCAATCAAGAAATATCTCAGAAAGAAAGATTACATTTTCACTTAGCTTTTTTTTTTTAAATATTAAAATTTCAAAATTAGTCCAATATGTTTTATATAACACACGATCTTTCAAATTAATGAAACTATAGAACAATTTTATGTCAAAAATAAACCTTTCAAAAATAATTTTATTTATAACTATCATCGGATTTACCTTATCTGTATTAAGCGACGTCAATTATAGCAATCTCCATAATAATCATTTATATCGGGACAAAATCGATTTAAATCAGAAAGTTGAGAACAACATTGATTCTAAGCGTCTTAAAACTTCTGCGATTGCTAATAATTGGACTATCATGGTTTATGTCGCTGCTGATAATAATTTAGAATCAGCAGGTATAGAAGATTTGAACGAAATGGAGTCCGTACAACTTCCAGAAGGTGTTGAACTTGTTACATTATTCGATCGTGCGCTTGGATATACTGCCGTGGATGGAGATTGGACTACAACAAGGCGTTATAATATAACTTATGACGAAGATAAAGACCACATTAACTCAGAATATCAAGATCTTGGAGAACTTAATATGGCTGATCCCGAGACTCTTGAATCC
>WJKD01000491.1 GCA_014729315.1 Promethearchaeota archaeon
ACCTATACCTCTCGTTTCTAAGAAGGGATTTATATTTTCGAGAAAAAACAGTTATCGGCAAATTTAATTTTGGAGAAAAAAAATTTATAAACTTGAAAATATATTTTAACATACTCAAAAAATCAATGAAACTCGTAAAGCTAATTATTTTAACTTAGAACAGTTATTTAAATAGCGTTATCTACAACAGATTTGACTAAAGAGGGACAAGACTTAGATTATTTCTTTCATCATAATGAGGTAATGAGGTAAAGAATTTTGGATTTTTTTATAAAAAATTTAAAAGAAACTCTAGAAGCAATAAATAAATTAATTGATAATAACATTTACATTGTCAATACCAAACGGATTAGACGCTGCTATAATATAAAATCTTCAAATCGCTCTAAGATAAATTTCATCTGGCGTTCTTTAAATTATTTAGAGGATTATGGAATTCTGGAAGTTAATGGATCTGTAAAACCTAAGAACTATAAAATTAAATCTGATGACAGAGTAGATGTAGAAGGTATCGTTGATAAAGTTAAAGAAGAGAGAAACACTCAGAGATAATTCTTAATAATTATTTATCCTTTTAAATTTAGCGTTATAAGCAGTTCTTCAAGCATATCCTTGGTTTCTTCGTCTTGAGGATTATTCATTAATCTCTTTTTATAGAATATGATATTGGGATACTTGGTTTCTAATTCGTTGAAGAATTTTACCCAAGAATTGAATCCTTTTAGTAAATCTTCAACTTCGGGATCTTCTGAAAACAGTTTAATCTCTTGTTTTTTCTCTTCTGTTAATTTTTTATATCGCCTAAAATTTAATCCTTGTTCTTTCAAGAATCCTTGACTTACTCTTCTTACAAAAGCGTTCAAACTTTCTCTCCATGTAATATATTTTTTATTGATTACATCAATGCTTTCTTGAATTTTTTTTATTTCTTGGGGATAAATAGGCGATTCTTGTTTATTTAATATCTCTTTTATTTTCTCAAATTCTCTATTGAAATAATAAAGATATTTATTTACTGTTTTCTCGAATTTGAGTATGTTTTGATTGTAATCTTTGGCGAAATGAAGGTCATTACTCGTAAAGAGGAGTTGTTCCTCGTTGAAAGCTCCTTTTAAGCGATTAGATTCAATTAAATAAAAAAGAATGTTTTTCATAAATTCAATCTCATTATCAGTTAATTCTCTCCCGTAAAAAAGATCGTCAAATGAAAACATCAAACTGTTTTCCAACATCAGATTTCTTATACCTCTTTCAGTATAAAAACGAGGATTATCGTTAACGGAGTAATAAATCCCATCAATTTGTTTCTCAAGCCTTAATTCATTAATTAATTCTTCTACTATACTGGAAGGAACATCATATCCATCGAGGTTTATGAAATCTTTTTTTTCTGAATCCTTTATTAGCTCGATTTTAATGCGACTTTTGGCGCTTTCGATTTTTTTCGGACTCAGGATTAATAGATTTTGCTTAAGTAGATAATCCAAGTGAAGCTCTTCAATAAAATCCAAGAAATTTTTACGTTTCATCCCAGTTTTCTCTAAATATTCATCTATTTTAATTTGGTCTTTAGTTTTTATTTCTTCCCCGATCAATTTTATGTTTTCATCAATTTTTGAAAAAATATGTTCAGAATCTATTTGTAATTCTTCAGACAACTCAAGAACCTTCTGATTTCTGACTTGTTCATCTTTGATTGTCTTAATAAAATTAATTTTATCCGTCAAATAACGCGAAAAATAAAAGATATCTTTATTTTTATTCCAAATTCCACTTCTTGAATCTACATTTATTAAAACAACGTCTATTAAGAGAAGTTTATTTATATTAAGTTTTTGAGTAATTTTATTTATGTCTAAAAATCCTATATATTTTATTGATTGCTCTATTTCCTGTTCAATTTTTATTTTACCGATATTAGTTAGCCATTGAGTACCTTTATGAAAATTAGTTAGATATTCTTCCGGGAGATTTTTTATTAACTTAAGAAAATCTTTGTCCCGTAGTCTTTCCCTATAACCTTTTAAGTCAATCGAGTTATTTTTTGCCGCAGCTGAGTTTATCTGATATTTTATTTTGTCTATTGAATAATATATCTTTTTATCTGGAGATAAAAGATAAGGTTGGTCAATCTCCGAAACTATCTTGTAGACTAATTTTGGAGGTAGATAGTTATATTTGCTTTTTATATTTATAATTCCTGTCTTTTGGAATGTTTCATTTATATCTTTCATCAGAAAATGAGAAGGATAAAAGAAAAATTCAGATAAATAACCTTTGATATAATTCAACTTCATCAATATTTTCAGAAAGTCCTCTAAAATCTCTTTATTAATTATGTTCTCAAAACGACTTTCAATCTCTTCCATACTTATTTTAGAATCTCTATTAAAAAACCTCAATAACTTATCTCTTTCAATTTCGAATATATACGCTACCTTTTCTTTAGCAAATTTTAAATAAAAATAGATCTCTTTATCAGTATTTGCATTTTCTTTTATTTTATTGAGTTTTTCTTTAAATTCACTCTGTTGATCACTAATGTAATTTAAAAATTCATAATTTTTCATTATAAAATAATTATCAAATAAGTTAATAACATCTTCACATGAGAATTGATCATATTTTAATTTCTCAAGAGTAGGAAAAAACCTCTTTTTGACATTATTTATTTCTTCAAGTAGACTACTATCCTCATTTTTATAATGAATTTTTATTATGTCAATTAATAATTTTTTTAATTTAAAGTGCTGATTGAATGTCAAATCGCTACATTTAGATAAAAATCTCAATAGTGGAATGAGATTATTAATATTATTCATTTCTTTAGATATGGTTAATAATAGATTATCGACATATTTATTCAGCGGTTTATCATAGTCTCTTATAAATAATTGCAAAAAATAATAAGCATTATCCTTTACATCATCCGAATCTTCTAGTAAAAAGTTGAAAAATAAGGAAATATAATCTTCTAAATATTCTAAATTCGATAATAAATAAAAACCAAGGATAATGATAGAATTAAGTTTTATTTTTTTATTACTTGATTTTAAGAAGGGTTTTATCTCCTCAATTATTTCTTGAGAAATTAATTTTGTTTCTTTTTCGGCAATAATACTAAGAACATAGGTTATTGGAATTGCTAACTTAGGATCTTCGATTAGGGAAAGAAGCTCGTGAATCTTTTTACCAAGCTTACTTAATTTTTGCTTTTCAAAAAATTTATTGAGTTTTTTAATCGTTCCGATTATAGAAGGATATTCTTGAAATTCTTGTTCGTCAAACATGTACACTGTAATTTAATACATTATCGATTAAGAATTTTTATGTTCTTTACTTACAAATAAGGTATTTCCTCTTTAAGCAGAGCGGTTAAGTTTTTGCAGATGAGGTCTGGTTTCAACTTTTCAAGCTCTTGGGTATTTCCATGACCTGATAATATTGCAATGCTCTTAATCTTCGCTGCTTTAGCTGAAGCGATATCAGAAGGGAGATCTCCGATCATAAATACTTTATTTCTATCAATTTTAGCAAATCCAAACTCTCTTTTAATAAGTTGGATCGCCCTTAATATTGGATAGGCGTGAGGTTTGCGATAAGGAACATCGTCTTGAGTTATAATAACTCGAAAAAATCGATCCAAGCTAAATTTATTTTTAAAAAAATTAAGACGTGGTCTATTTGTATTTGAAACAATAGCCATCGGATTTCCACGCACCTTTAAAAGATTTAGTAATTCTTCGATATTAGGTTCTAATTCTTCATAGATTTTTTCGTATTTTTTATATCGCTTGCGAAAAAGGTAAAAAAAGAATAATCTTCTCCACCGACTAGGAATAATCTCTTTATAGTTTCGAAAAGCTTGTATTAATGCTTCGATTTTATTATTAGAATCTGAAAGCTCAAACATCTTGGCGTAATCGATTAACCTTAAATGCTCATTATTTCTGATCCGAAAAGTTTTATTTCTAATTAACTCTAATGCTGTATATTCAAGCGCTTTTTGCGTGATAATTACCCCGTCAAAGTCAAATAAAAAAATATTCGGATGTTCCATATCTTCCTCATTCAAGAGTTAATGCTACTTATTAAAAATTATCCGAAATATAAATGATTAAAAATATGAGCTGAAGTCTATGAATTGATAACAATTCTAGATTTAGATTGTATGATTAAAAAAGGGAAAAAATAAAAAAAACTAAAATTTAAACTCGGATGTCGATTTTAATTGAATACTTAACCCAGTTCGTCTACTTCAACGTGTACGTGTGAAAGAAGATAATCAATCTGATCAGCTTTTTTACTTACATTTAAAACTGTGGGTAGATGGATAACTTCATCGCTTCTTCCAGGCATTAGAGTAATCGAGCCCGCTCTTAAAATTAAGAATTCGAACACATCCTTAATCTCCTTTTTGATTCGAAGGCTTTTAACAGGATACCTTTCGGCAGCGCTAAAGATACCTTTTTTATGGTAAATTTCGTTTCGTTCAACCTTATAG
>WJKD01000492.1 GCA_014729315.1 Promethearchaeota archaeon
AATCAGATCTTTGAGAATTTACAACAAAATGGCCTTAAAATCCTGAAGGAATCTAAAGAAATATATATTAAGGTTAATGGTATTGATTTTAAAAAGCATTGCTATACTTCGCCCGAAGTTGTTGGAGCTATAATCGAGTACCTTAAAGCTATCGGAGCAAAAGTATTCGTCATGGAAAATTCGACTCAAGCTAATATGACGAGAATTGTGTTCGATATCAACGGGATGAAAAAGACTTGTAAAGAATTTGGCGCTGAGATTATTTATCTGGACGAGGAAAAAACGGAAGAGTTTACTTTTAAAGGAAAGAAATCAGTAGAAGAAAATCCAAAAGGTTATATCTTGAAGACTTTCCGTCTTCCAGAAACGATCGTTAAAATAATAAATAATCGAGATTCGCTTACATATATTAATGTACCGAAGTTAAAAACACATTCTATGGCGGGCGTAACCTTAGGTATAAAAAATCAATGGGGATTCCCTCAACACGCTGATAGAAGTGTCGATCACAATTATAATCTTCATTCTAAACTAGTAGATGTGTACGAATATATCCAACCTGATGTTACGTTAATAGACGGTACGGAAGGAACAATTCACGGTCATTATCCTCCCACGGCTTTTGAAAATCAATTAGTCATTCCCTTTAATATTTTAATCGGAGGAGCGGACACGCTTGCTGTTGACGTAGTTGGTGCACGAATTTTTGGATTGCCGATTAACGAAATCCCTCATTTGAAAATTGCGAACGAAAGAGGTCTTGGAGAAGGAGATTTGAATAAAATTGAAGTTGTCGGAAAAGATCTAACCCAATACGACAAGAAATACGACTGGGATTTACTCCAAAAATTTCCTGATGATGTGAAAATCGTGAAAGGCAAAGAACTTTTGTGTAGAGAAGGATGTCAAAATAATCCGTTAGCACTTTTACAGGTTCTTGCTTACGATCATGCCGAGAAATTTAAAGGAGGTTGGTTTTTAATCATGGGAAAAGGGCACGAGGAAGATTTAGTGGAGCAACTTAAAAACAAAGAATATACAAAGGGACTTGTCGCTGGATTTTGTGCGATCGACGAAGTAGGAGATAAGTTACGAGAAGAATTTGGGAAGAAAAATGTGTTCTTTTCGCATAACTGCAATAATTTAGCAGAAACTACCACGGCAGAACTTAAGTTATCTGGGATGACACCTTTGGATTTGGTACCCATTTCAACCTTAAAATTAACTAAATTATTAATCTCCGCAAAACTACATGGTTCTAAAGCGTTAATCCCCTCTTTATTGTAAAAAGAATTTCGAATTCGTTCTTTCAACAAATCTTACCTAAGATTCGCTCTTAAAATTGCTACTATCCTCCCTATCAATGATAGCTCTACGAACAAACAATCGAGTTAAGCAAAACATTTATAAAAACCAAATAAGATATATTTTTTAACAAAAAATTAAAAAAAAAACCAATTTTACTCTTCTTGATAAGTTCATGGATCTCGAATCACTATATTCACAAATCAAATCGTTTTTAAAGGTATCTGATGGTAAATTCGACTTAAAAGATATCCTAGCTAATTGGACAGAAGAAGATAAACGGGTCATTTTAAACAAGGTCATCGCATATACGCAAAACTTCGCCATGTTCCGAGAATTAGAACCTTTTATGAATTCTGTTTATATTTGCATCAAAAAGACGCTCGAAATCAAAGCAGAATTAGATGATTACGACGAACTGCTCGTCAAGAACTCCATTATGCGATTTGTTCAAGAATACATAACATATTCAAATCTTGGGCAGAAAGAAGAGATCCTAAACTTCTTATCCGGTTCCCTGGGTAAACTGGAATTGCAACCCTTAATTATTAACCTTGGATTATTGCTTAAGCCGATGTATTCTGACGAAGAATACCTCAACAAAATAAGAGACTTCGAAGAAATAGAAGTATCATACATCCTTAACGACGAAAAAGAAATTAGTCTTAAAAAACAAATTGATAAATGGCTTGATACCCAAAAAATCTCTCTTGATAATCAAGAAGAATTACGAGCTAAACTTAAAATAGAATACGATAATTTAATAGAGCAATATAATTTATCCAAAGATTCTCCTACTTATTCTAAATTATTGAAAGAAGTTAACGAAATGTTAGCGATGAAACTAACTGTACTCAGTTTGATGGGTCAAGTTCCTGACGATTCTTTTGAACCAGTACCCATTAAAAAATGCTAAATTTTTATACCAATTCTTTTTCAATTATGCTGAGTTTCAATAAGAAGATTAATAAATTCGAATTATAATATTAATTCTTAGTGTTATAAAAAATAATAACAGGGAGTGAAAAATTTGGGATCAAACGAAAAACACCCTAGCCCAGAAGAGATCGAAAAAGAGAAGAAATTAGTTGAAGATCTATTTAAGAAGGAAAAAGAAGAAAGAGACGAATATTTAAAGAGTACAGAAAAAGAGAGAAAGAAATCTTTTGTGGAAAGTCAATCTAATATTGAAAAGTCAATCGGAGAAAAAGCATTTATGATCGAGAAAAAGCGCGAAAATGATGCTAAGCTTAAAAAAATAAAGCCAGACCTACACAAATCAGCCGAAGCTATAACTAAATCAATTGAAGAAAAGGCATACTTCACTGAGAAACGCAAGGAGCGAGATGCTCAGCGAAAAAGCCTGAAACCGAAGATGGCGAGCACCGCGGCTTCTATTAACAAATCTGTCGGCGAAAAAGCGTTTATGATGGAAAAGCGACGAGAATTAGAAGCTCAAAGGAAAGGTTTAAAACCAGATTTAGAGAAGTCGGCAAAAGCAATAAGTAAGTCAATTGGAGAGAAAGCCTTTTTGATGGAGAAAAAAAGAGAAAGTGACACCCAAAGAAAAAGCATAAAACCAGACCTTAAAAAGTCAGCCGAAGCTATTAGTAAATCAATCGGAGAGAAAGCTTACTTGACAGAAAAGCGTAAGGAGCGAGACGCTCAGCGGAAAGGCTTGAGACCCAAGATGGAAAGTTCTGCTGAAAAAATCAGCAAAAGCATCGGTGAAAAAGCATTTATGGTGGATAAAAAACGACAAGATGACGAGCAACGAAAAAAATTAAAACCAGATCTTAAGAAATCAGCTGACGCTATTAGCAAATCTATTGGCGAGAAGGCATTTATGACGGAAAAAAGGCGAGAGCAGGATTCAAAACGGAAACAATTAAAAGCAGATATAAAAGGTATTGGTGAAAAGATAGAACCCGAGATTGAAAAAATCTCGCAGAAAAAGCAAAGTGAGAATATGGAAGAACAATAAAGTTTTTGACTTAAAGAATATTAAAGTTTCTCTCTTGTGAAAAGTAAAATCTAACCAAAATAGACTATGCTTAGAGATTAATTAAAGAATTAAAATTCATATTCTTTAACCTATTTTTATAATTGATGATATCTTGGGAAATAAATCCCTTAAAGTTAGTTATCTTCTGTTCAAATCGGTCGTAAAAATCAACAATGATTTGGCGTAGTATCTTTCTTTCGCCTCTTAAATCCGTTTTTTTTGATATTCCAATGCATAAAATCCTTCCTTTCTTCTCGTATAATATACGAGTATCTTTAAAATTAATTTCTTGTATTTCTTCTTCGCTAAACTTAATCTCTTTAATAAATAAATCTATAGCACTTAAAAAGCTACTAATCAAATCGTCGTCAACTTCGTTGAACTTAGACTTATCAGAATATTTATTATTAACTAATAGAGAACCAGTTAAGCTGTCAACTAAATAAATAGCGTGAAATCTGTTGTCTTGGACATCTGTATGATCCAATTTGAACCCATATGTATTATTTTTCATTTTTATATCGTAATTTATTAAATCGTATTCTCCGCGATGTATTTTAAAGACTAAAAATTCTCTTTCTTAAATCTATTATTTTATATCTAATACAAATTAGGAATATAAAAAATACAAGCATTATCGAAATATCATTTCCGTATTATTTGCATATTTTCGTAAATGTAAAAAAAAGAAATAATAATAAAACCTTATATGTTTTATTTAAATACTAACTTTAAATTACTTTAAAAATTACTAGTGTTATGGAAAAAGAAAAAAATAAAATCTCCGTTGGATTAATAATTTCTAAAGAAGAACTTTATAATAATCCAATAATCCCTTCAGAGATTACCGACGAACTTTTAGAAATGCCCTATTATCTCCTTATATATATTTCTCGGGAAGATGTTGTAAAAATCTCTTGTTTTCCTTCCAAAACTCACGATATCAAGAAAGTTCTAATAAAGCTTACAGAATTCTCTCCTGAATTAGTCAAGGGAATATCGAATGTACTTAAGGAATTGGATTTAAGTAAAAATATTTTGCATACAACCGGACTCTGCTACGAGATGGAGAATTGTTACTATGAGACTTATTTAACTGGGGATGACCTACAAAATATCGATAATGTCAAGGATAGATTCAAAGCTTTGACAAAAGTCATTAATGTGTCTATTGAAGATATTCCGATTTTTAAAAAATAGAATTTTTATACATATTTTTCCAAATAAAATTTCTTAAGAAGACAAAGATAGGTTTTTTAATTAAAAAAAATATCAGAATTAAGAAAATTTGATATTAACGAATTAAATAATTTTGTTTGAGAAGAAGAAAATAATGACGAAAAAAAATCTTCCACCTCCCCCAAATTTGCCGCCTGACAATATTAAGATTACGGAGAATTATTGTCTAATTCATAAAGGTGAAATAAAAGGGGAAATTTACGAATGTCCCTCGTGTAAAAGAAAATATTGCTTGGAGTGCGCCCTAAAGATAAAAGATGAAGGGAAAAAATGTCCAAAATGCCAGCAGATTATTTTTCTCTAAATCTTTAGATTATAAGTTATTGATTTTAATAAATCTCGCTTATCTCTAATTAAAAGTATTCTAAGAGAACTATTATGAAGCTCGTTCATCGAAACCTCCTCTTAAAATTTTCTTATTTTGCTAAAGCGCTTTAGATTATTAAGATGATTTTAATTATCCACTAGAGTTCTATATTAATTTTAACTTCTTTGATCTCTTTCGGAATTCCACTCAAGGCATTAATGAAGCCGATGTTAATATTCGTTAAAACTGTTGTCATAATCTCGTTGAGAGGAATTTCTTCTTCGTTTATCTCTAAGTATACTTTGGGCATATTTAGATTATTATTTGATGGAATTTAACTTCTTGGATTTCCCAATGAGTCGAGGGTAAAAGATTTTTTTTTAACACTCTTTTTTGCGAAGAACAATACAAAGGAATACTAAGATAAGCGAAGAGTTCGCCATGTCTTCCAAAATACTAACCACATTATTATTAAGATAAATAAAGCGGTAGCAAAAACGTATCCTCCAATAAATATGTCAACGAATATCATAAAAGGAAGACCAGCCATCGCAAACCCAAGCATATAACCATAACCCCAAAATCGATTTTTGTAGCCTATTATTATTCCAGGAACACTCGTTGTAAAAATTATAGATAAATATGCCATTATTTCAAGGGATGTCATTATGAATAGCATGTTAATCCACGAAAAAATTAACCCAATCACTAAAAAAACAAAAGTTCCGATGTCGAGACTCAATTCTGGGTCGGACTTACCTGTAGGAGTTATGGGTTTAGCTGATTCTTTATCGTTCATATTAATCTTTCCATTATTCATTGATAAAAGTAAATAAGAATATTTCTTTCAATAATTTTCCAGAGTATTAAGTATTGATATATGTTAGTAAAAATTTTTTACCTTTTTTAGTTTTGACTATTTTTACAGCAATCCCTACAAAATTAAGTATTAACCGAGATTATTGAAGCTTTCGTAATTTTTATAAATAATTGACTTTTTTATCGTCAAAGAATTCCACAGATTTATAAGGTTCATATCAGATATATGA
>WJKD01000493.1 GCA_014729315.1 Promethearchaeota archaeon
GGCTGAGGCGATGGAGTAGGCTGAGGCGATGGAGTAGGTTGAGGCGATGGAGTAGGTTGAGGCGATGGAGTAGGTTGAGGCGAAGGAGTAGGTTGAGGCGAAGGAACTTTTTTTTTTGGGGATAATCCAGGTAAATGAGGTTTAGGCGGTTCTAAAGTCTTTAAAGATGGTTTCTCGGGTGTAGGTAATGGTTGCGTAGTATCTAAGGTTGGTGGTTCACCTTGTTGAGGAACTTTTCCTTCGGGTGCCGGTTTCAATATTAATTCGACACCGGAAAATTCAACTGCATCGGTTATATTTTTTGAAATTTGTCCAGCAAAATCTAAAGACATATCTGAAATCTCAACTACACCTATAGTGCTTTTGTTATTTTCTGGATTTACTATTTCAACTGAAGTACCTTCAGAGATTCCTAATTTATTCGCGTTTGCAGGACTAATTACTACTTTATCTTTTGTTTCTTCTTTAATATCTACAAATATTTTAATTTCTGGCATTTTCTCCCTCAAATAATTCTAAAATGATACATTGCTTATTTTTATTTGACACTATAACTTCTTTAAGATTTAATGGTTATTTAAATTTTAATATACTATTTTTCAAATTATTTTAATTGTATATGCTTTTGAATTTTGGAGAAGTTTTGAACGAATTAAATAAATTTTTCCTAGAATATACAGTCGTTCACATTTACTTAAACTTAACTACATTAGAGCCAATTATCGTAACGAGGAAATTCTTTAGGTAATATTTGATAAAAAGGATCTTGTTTAAAAAAAATGCGTTTCAAAATTAATATAAATTAGGGAATTGTTTTGAAAGTAGAGTGAATCGGAAATTTTATTAATAGATATTTAATCAATTATCTTTTATCTCTATTATCCTACGGGATATCTTTTTCCTATTTCCCCAGCGTAATATCTAAACACCGATACAATTTTTCCCAAATCTGCGATTTTTCGGGAAGCCCCCATCAGGAAAAATCTTCCCGCAGCGCTAAGGATAATAAACGCATCTTCTCCTCTTAAGACCACTTCAAGCAAATGGTTATATCCAAGCGTGTTTATTGCGTCATTTCCACTTTTCATTACAACAGCACTTAAACTAGAAAATAGGTCTGGATTGATATTATATCCCGGAACGCATGAAAAAGCCAACTGAAGACCCTCGTTGGTTACTAAAGCTAATGCTTCTAATTCAGTATGTTCTGTAATATTACCGAGGAAGGTAGATAACGCTTGGGCTTCGTCAGGTGTAAGACTGGACATCTTCTTTTATTCCCTATATTAATTGTTTACCTTGTTTTTTAATAATATTATAATAGTTCTAAACTATAAAAATTTATATTAGTGCTATTAAATCTCAATGAGAAAATCCAAACTTCGAACGTAAGAATAAAAAACAATGTGGTCAAAAAGGTATATTGTTACTATAAATCAAAGAAAGAAAATTTTGGTTATTTTGAACCGCCTAATTGCATCTTAATCTGTTCCTTTAAGATATCTTTTTTATCTTTATGTTCAACTTTAGGTTGACCAGAACCGTCGCCTTCTCTCCTTAAAAATTCAATGGCAACGATTTTGCCATTCTCAGATAATACTCTTGGGGAATATCCTTCAGCAAAAAATACTCCTTCAGGAATGGAACCTACGCGTTCGATAACTTTTTCCGTTTGTTTTTTTCCCAAGAAGGATTGAACTTTCTCAACAACCGAGTATGCATGATTTCCAATTATAATAAGCTCTCTCTCGTAGCCTTCGGGCATTTTTATCTCTTCTAATTTCTGCATAATCTGATCGAAGTTAATCTGTTGATCTTCTTGGTAAAATGTTGGGGATTCTTGACCTGTATATAAAGGCCCGGTGTTTTGTGAGGCTCGTTTCTTACTACCGGCGATATTCATTCCATTTGCGGGTTCAGGAGCGTCAAAGATTGCTTTCTCTCGCAAAGGATGAGTTCCTCCGCCTCCAGGCGCTGCTACTTCTTCTGCTTTGATTTCTTTTGCGATTCCTGCTTCAGTTTTCCCACCCATGATTTTTACTAAGTCAGGTTCTTCGTCTCCTTCGTCTACGGAAGTCACGCTATAATGCATGCCCACTTGACCCCGTATTTCTTGACTGCGCTTTGCTCCAATAAATTTCGAGCGAACATTGCTTTGAGATCCTAACCATAAAAAGATTTTTCTAATGTCATCTGCAACAAGGACGTACACTTCGTCTGGGCTCATTACATCTTTAATAGCCCCCTCTGTAGACAACTCCGATGTGGTTCCGTCTTGCTCGACCTTGAAAATTTGTGTACCCATAACCCATCAAATTTTTTTATTGTGTACCCATCAAAATTTTTTTACTACTATAATAATAGATTAAGGCTTTTTAAAATTTCCAACTATGATATTTTTCTTCTAGAGCGGAACAAAATAATTAAAGAATAAAAAAAAGCTATTACGAGTTAAAGAATTCTTTTTCATTAAGCAATTTTTCAATTGAAGGATTAATGTTTTTTATCATATCCATGGCTGTAAATCGTGGTCCAATAGTTTTTTTGCAATATTCTCCATTAATTCCGTTCAAAAACGCTGCAGAGCACGCTGAATTAAAAGTAGAATTACCGATCGAGAGAAAACAGCCGCATAAGCCCGCTAAAACATCTCCTGTACCTCCAATAGCCATTTCTGGACAACCCGTTTTATTAATCTTTATATTCCGAGTATCGCTAATGTAATCGTAGGGACCTTTTATTAACAAGGTAACATTAAGATTTTGGCTTATGTCGGAAATTATTTTGATACGTTCATCTAAATTATCAAAAGAAGGAAGCTCAATATCAGTCATAATTTTTAACTCTCCCTCGTGGGGAGTTAATATTACTGATTGATCGCTAAGTAATTCAAGATGGTTTTTAACCAATTTAAGCGCGTCAGCGTCCAAAACGAAATTTTTTTCTTCTTTTCGAAATAATTTAAGGAGTTCTACAAGCAAATTTTCAGTTTCTTTTTCTTGCCCTAATCCCGGGCCTATCACGATAGTATTGGCCCAGTCAACTAACCACGAGACTTCATCGAAACAATCTAAATTTAACCAATCTCCCGGACTTGATCTTACGATGAGATTAGGGGAATAACTTCTTAATACATCTCCGATTACTTCTGGGGTGTAAGTAATAACTAAATCAATTCCAAATCCAATCCCAGTCAATGATGAATAAGCAGGCGCTCCAGAATAGTTTTTAGATCCACCAATAACGAGAAGCCGACCATATTGTCCCTTATGTGCGTCTTTTCTTCTTAATTTTAATGTTGGAATAATATCACCTCTTCCGACAAATAGCTCCGCTTCTTGGGGAATTCCAATAGATCTTACCACAATTTCGTTGATAAATTCACGACCCTCCTTCATTCCTATTTTAGTTTTATGGAACGTAATAACGAGATCCGCTTTTACAGCTTTATCTGAAACTTCACCTGTATCAGGATTTAATCCGGATGGGACGTCTATTGAGATTATTGGAATGTTCTTATGAGTTTTAGCCTCGTTTATAAAATCAATAGCGGTTGCGATTGGCTCTCTTATTTTACCCTTAATACCCGTACCTAATAGACCGTCTATAATTATATTGTAATAGCCTGTTTGGTCTAGAATAATGCCCAGGTCTACTATATCAGTTGAATCCTTCGCAATATTAATCCGTATTGTGTTTGTGAGATGATTAGAAATTATATTCCAACTGGTTTTTGCCTCTTTTGTAGTAATCTTTTGGGGATTTCCCGCTAATACCACAGTTGACTCGATTCCTAACGAAGCCAAATGTCTTGCTATTACGAAACCGTCTCCTCCGTTATTTCCTGTTCCACAAAAGATTAGGGCGTGAGAATTTTTTTTATTGCTAAGATTATATCTCAAATAAACTTCAGTAGCAAAAGAATAGCCTGCACATTCCATTAAATAACCTTTTGGTATACCGAGCCATTCAGCATTATTGTCTAAAACTCCCATTTCTTTAGAAGAGATTTTTTCTGGATTAGAGAATTTCATATCAATTTAATTTATGATATCTCAAATAAAAAACATTTTTTTAATAATTCTTAAATTCCTAAGATTCTTCAGTTTTGAAAACTTTATTTATTGATCCCCAATTATTAAAAACATTATAATACTGAATTTAATTGACCAATGATGAGTAGATTCAAGGAAGATATCGTTGAAGCGAAAGAGAGACTAACTGCGTGGTGGGATCACGAAATCCTTGATCGTCCATGTATATCATACTTAACTCCTCGACCAAATGTAAAATTAACTAAAATAGGTAATCCTTTAGATTACTTTGATCCGTTCTTTTTAGCAGAACACTGGGAAATGATCGATGAATATATTAAATACTTCGAAGAAACCTCTGAATCTTTTTTTTTTGGAGGAGAAGAAATCCCAAACATTAAAATGAATTATGGACCGGGTATTATAGCTGCTGTGTTTGGAATAGTTCCAAAATTTCAATCCAGAACTGTTTGGTTAAGTAAAGAGACTCCAGTTGATGAGATTTTTCCTTTACTGGAAGAAACTCAATTAAACTCGAATAACGAATGGTATGCTCGATTAATGAAAGCGACCGAATTCGCAGCTAAAAGTGCTAAATCAGATTATGCTGTCACTGTTTCTGACATTGGAGGAGTATTGGATGTATTATCCTCTTTCTTGGGACCTACTAAACTAATCCTTACAATGAGACGTAATCCAGGATTAATAAGCGAATGTAGAAGAGTAATTCTTGATAAGTTAAATATTTTATACGACGATTTACAATCGACCATCGAAAAATATTGCAGTGGATGCATAACTTGGATGGATATCTGGTGTCCGAAGCGTTGGTATCCTATTCAATGCGATTTTAGCGCATTTTTATCTCCAAAATGGTTCCGAAAATTTGCTTTACCCGACATTAAAGAACAATCAGAAAGCTTGGATTATAGTGTTTATCACTTAGATGGACCAGACGCTCTTAAACATCTGGATGATATATTACAAATCCCTTCGATCACAGCTGTACAGTGGGTTCCAGGAGCAGGAAATGAGCTGAAATGTAGCGATGTTTGGATGCCCGTATATAAAAAAATTCAAAAGGCGGGAAAGAGTGTTATTATCGATTTTTTCGAAGACCCCAACCGCTTATCCCATTTTTATAAGAATCTAGATCCTAAACTCTTATACACAACTAATATTTTTATGGATTATATACGCGCAATATATTATGTTCCGGAATTTATAGGAGGAGCAGCTGGTAAAGGAAGCTTAAGACAGTTTAAAAAACAATTACGTAAAGAATTTAAATAAAAGTATCTTATTGAGTAATTGAGTCAATAAAAAGTTAAAATAAAGAGTGCACTTCTTTTATTCTCTCTTTTCTAATAAAAATTTTTTAAAACTGAATACAATTCTTTAAAAGAGCTTACTTCGAATTCGGAACAAAATGCAACTTTTTCTTTACTTCGCACAAATCGTATAGTATTGATCCCTAGTTTTGAAGCATTATTCACATTCTTTAAATTATCATCTATAAAAATGCACGCTTGAGCTGGAACTTTTAATCTTTCTAATAATAATTCAAATATTTCTATGTCTGGTTTACGCAGATTTACTTCACCGCTGATAATTATTTCCCTAAAATATTTATTAAGATCGTATTTGTTTCGAAGATAATTAGACCACTCTTTTAAATCGTTTGATAACATTGCGATGGAATAGTTGGAATATACTTTTTCAATAAATTGATAGAAATCCTCATCAATTGATAAATAATTATCCAGATATTCCTTTTCGATTTCGGGATAATGATTCCCAAGACCTAATATATTCCATAATTCTTGAGAAGAAATCAATCCGAGACTCCCTTTAAGATATGTCCGCAATATCACGCTTTCTGACAATTTGGGATTCTTTTCGAGAGCAAATGGAATTAATAATTCGTATAGGTCGCGCCCTTCTCGAAAAATTACACCCATTGCGTCGACAATTATCCATTTTAGTACCATAATTAGTAATGTGAATTATTTAATTAAATCAAATCCTTTTTTTAATGAAGTATAGAACTTGGATTTTATAGAAGGTTTTTAAGTATGAAATCTGATAATATATCTAATATAAATTAAAACTAGAAAAGGTCGTTAAAATAGCTGTAAATATTATTGAAATCGTTCCTGGGATTTTTAGTTTAATTTTTGTGGGAATAAATGTGATAGTGGGTATAACAATAATTTCTAAATATTTCCGCTATAAAACTCGCGAATTTTTATTAGTAGGATTTGCTTGGATGGGTTTAGCAAGTCCCTGGGTACCAGAAATAATTGAAATGTTTATCCTAATTACAGGTCCACCCGTTAACAACGAGCTTGTGATATTTATTTATTTACTAATTAATATCGCCATACTTCCATTTTATGTTATTGCCTGGCTAATAGCGACGATTAGTTTCTTAGGAATCAAAAAGAATTCACGGTCAATTATCATGGGTATTACATATGCGCTTACATTCTTGTTTGAAATATTAATCTTTTATTTTTTCTACACTAATCGAATATTAATTGGAGAATTTTCGGGTCCTTTTTTAATTGAATGGTCTCTATTCATTGAGATTTTCTTTATTATTTGTATTGCGTTTTTTTAACTACGGGCATCTTATTTGCTCGAGAGTCATTACGCTCAGATGCCAAAGATACGAAGATGAGAGGTAAACTAATAATTATAGCATTGGTTTCTCTTACAATTGGAGCTCTTATTGACTCTATGTTCACATCCTTGACAAGCAACATTCTCGCACGTTTAATTTTGCTTCTTAGTTCTCTGATTTTCTACATTGGATTTATCTTTCCCACTTGGGCTAGTAAATTATTAATTAAACCTTAAGCAAGTTAATTTTGAGTTTAAAACATAACTCCACATCATTCAATCTGATTGAACAACTAACGTGAGATTTGATTAATCTATAGCAAATCTTATTAAAATGAATCTCCTTTTTTAGATTAGGTTTCTCTAACCGAACTAGCGTGAAAAGAATGAAAAAATATCGCAATATTCCCGAACAAGAGATAAGTGTCGCAGCTTATTACATTTGGAAAGATAAGAATCCTTACGAAGTTCTCTGCTGGTTATTAGCAGAACGACAATTATATATAGAAATAAATTTTGTAAAACCATCTTTTCTGCAAATTGCTGAAAGAGCAGAGAAGATTTTTTCTTCTGAAATCCCTTACGATGTTCTCTGTTGGGAAATTGGGTTGTCAAATTTAATTATTCAAAAGAATACATCTATTGATAATTTAAATTCCATTTTTCGGGATTAATCATTGAAGATTTCATTCTCTGTCTTTAAGTTTTAAAAGGCTTTCACATTTTACAGATATAATTCTTAGGTATCTTTAATATTAATAAGAAAATCTTCCGTGAAGAGAATTATGAAACGGATCAACGGAAAAAAAGGCGATGTCGTTTTATCGGCAAATTACCCTTTAGCATACGAGGCAGTTAAAGTATTTGGGGGATTTTGGTCTCATTGTGGGATGATTATAAATGATGAAGGTACATTGATAAGACATTGTAATTTTCACATTGACAAGGTTGATATTATATGGCATAAACTCTTAGGTGTGAAAATTATTCCAAAGGAGTTTAATCCCAAAAGTTTAAAAAATGGTATACCGGGATTCATCACACAAACCATTGACGCTGCTTTTTTCAGTCCTGTACCAGACTTTTCAATCGAAAATGGATATATTCTGAGGCCCTTAACAGAGAATGAAGAGGAATATAGACCTCTATTACACAAAATTGCCGATAAGATGATTGAGTTAGATGGTTATTATCGATTGAACGCCTTTATAAATATTTTTCAACAAGAAGACACGTCTCTTCGAATACATTCAAAAGGAACTCATTGCTCCGGAGCAATCTATTTCGCCCATAAATTTTGCGGCAGAGAAATGAAACTGGCGAAAATTCCTAAACAACAAGTAAAGGAAGCTGCGCTCAGTATGTACGAATATCTCTGGAAAATGGCTCAACAACAATTTGGATTGCTTGGAGTATCTCTCATGAAACTATCTGAAATCGGAGAAAAAATGGCAAACCAAGTGTTAAACACCTTTATAGGCGATCGTCCATGGGATACGAGCGCATGGTGGCGGCATAATATTAAAGACGCGCTAAGTATATCTTCAGATCATCTCCTGCCAAAAGGAATTCAAAATCCCGAACATTCTGCAGTAGGTTTACAAGACGAAACAACTTCCTACTATGGAGAAATTGTCCCAGTAAAAATTCAAGATGTAAAAATCTGATTTTTCATTATACGAAAGAAGGAATAAGAGAAAATAAAAAAAGCTTCTTATCTCAATTTTAATCCAAATATTATCCATAGCTCGGTGTTAATAAAAATTATATGAAACAATAGAATAACCGTCGATAACATCATTATCTTATGGATTATCTTAAATCTTCTATACCCTATTTTTTTCATGAATTTGGGTTTCCTTGCAAACATCGATAATATCGAAACAGCACTCATAATGACCGCAAAAACTACGCCGCTCAAAATTTTTCCGCGAAAAATCGTTAAAGAAAAATGTTCACTATCAGTTCGCAAAATTATCGACCTCCAAGGTTCAGAAACAAAAAGTAATACCAAGTGGATAATGGTTAGAGCAATACATAAAAAAGAACTTATACAATGTAAGTCACGAGCTTTAGCTTTTTTCCGAAACAATTTCGCGTGTTTATTCATGGTAACTCCCTGAATTGATGATATTATAAACCAAATAAGAGAAGAGAACCCTAAAGCCCTTCCCATTTGCCAAAAAAATCCATCTAAACCAGAATTATGATGACCACATCCAAATATATCGTGAATTAAAAGAATTGAATAATAGGGAACGAGAATTGATATTATTCCAATAATAAACATAATAGTAATATATACTTTATATGCTGGAATAGACCATTTTTTTTTTTCAACTTTTTTATTAGACATAAAATTTTAAAATTATATTTTCAATTAGAATATTCTCTTTATAAAAAAATAGATTTGGTGTATCCTAAAGATGCGATTTCAATTTTTTCTCAATTTATTAACCAATCAGATATTTTTTCTGGTAATAAAAATCCTAAATAATATTCGATTGCGCTCGAAGTGAGTATAAGTCGGATTATAATCAATGTAAGAGGTGTTAAGGGAAGTAGTGCATCTAAGGCTGCTCCAATAGAAAATGATAAGAATGCAGCCAGAAGAAACCTACCTTTTAATCTAACAATATCGTTTTCAGATCTCATAGAGGTAATAGAAAACTTAATTCCAGTAACAAGGGTCGTTAAAATCGCAAATATCTGGAATATTAACACAATAGTATTCGAACGATAATAGAAAGAGCTCTCCACAGTCCCTATCATTGAAGGATCTATGATAAAAAAGATTATCAAAAATATTTCGTAGGAAATACATATAATAGAATATGTGCCGATTAAGACCTTCCGTCCCTTCGAATACGCCAGTGTAGTAAAAACATAAACCCAGCATAAAAGCGCTGGAGCGACGAAAATGTTACCGATAAATAAATATAGGAATGGATTGAGCTCTTGATTTATAATTAGAAGAGATATGAAAGACAGAGAAGAACTCCACCACACAGAACTCATAAAAATCCATGTAAATCCTACGGGGACTAAAATTTTCCTCTTTAAAGAAAAATATCTACTTAAAATTACCACTCCTACAATGATCGAGATGATCGCAAAAAGCAAACTAAATGAACCTTGGAGGATCTCAAATCCAGTCAGCGCCATGATTTTATGTAAACCTTGGTTAGTATTTTGATTTATTTATAGTTCTCGTATTATATATTGATTTACCTTTTTTAAGCTTATTTAGAGTTTATCTCAATACATTTTAAAAAATAAGATAAAATAACGCTCTTATTTCTTTGAGAATACTACTGAGAGAGGAGCAATATTACATTAATCAAGTGGGCAAAAGGAATAACTAAGAAAAAGGATTAGTGCCGGAGGCGGGATTCGAGCCCGCGGCCTCCAGATTGCATCCAGTCTGACCCATTTTTCAGAAGGATTATGAGTCTGGCGCTTTAGTCTGATGCGCTTTTTACGCAATATAACCAGCTAAGCCACTCCGGCATGTTATTCTGAGTTGAAGCCTCTGGGGGGGCATGATCCCCCGACCTTTGCCTTACCAAGGCAACGCTCTACCGACTGAGCTACAGAGGCTCGGAGGTATGTTTCATAGAGATATTATTGTAACACTAATGATACTATTAAATTAAGAACCTTATGTAAATTTTTTCTTAATCTATAATCATACAATAATTGATGATTAAAATGTGTTATTATTGAACGAAATGCTTATTTATTATAATCTAACCTTAAATTGATTAATAAATGAAATGCGAAATAAATCATACTATTATTTTAATTTTGATCCACACCATTCGCACACCTCTTGATCTTTATCTTTTATAGGTTCGCTGCAGTTTTCGCAAACACGAGATTCATCTGAGTGAACGTGCTTTGATTTTCTAAATATACTGTATTCGTTATCGGGTTCTTTTTTAACTTCGTAATCAGTAATCGTAGATTTCAACCAATCCAGAAACTTTTTTTTTTCGGTTTCTTCAACGATCTTAAACGAGCGATATGTTTTTTTTATTTCATTAGGAATTTCAAGAATCTTCTGGGTTCCAATCTCTTTCATAGAATTATAAAAAATTATTCCGTCGTGGATTAAGCTTTTTTGTAGTCCATGTTTTTCAATCTCGTATGCGATTTCAAAACC
>WJKD01000494.1 GCA_014729315.1 Promethearchaeota archaeon
AGTGCAAATCTATCAGATAAGAATTTAAAAAGAATTAAATCGACAAAAAAAAATGGTGGTTCTCGGTTAGATTGGAGCAATAACAAAGATCTTCAATTAAAGGCATATCAGAATAAAGATAACTCCTTTATGGATGTTTATGGCAGAATGAAGTGGGATGAACCTGCGCCAACGATTACAACGAGATTTAACAGTCTTTCCAATGGTAGGTTTGGACACCCGGAGGAAAATCGAGCGCTTTCACTTCGTGAGGGGGCTACACTTCAAACTTTTCCTAAGGATTATATATTCATTGGTCAAAATGATACTGATATTGCATTGCAGATCGGAAATGCAGTTCCACCACTATTTGCAGAAATATTGGGTAAAAGTATAATGGAGATAAAGGCATGAGCAACAATTCTGACCTAATTATGACATTTGATCCCAACACGATTGAAGCTTTGGGTATTCAAACTTATTCTACCTTACCTCCAGTTATAGCCGAAGTTATAAGCAACTCCTATGATGCTGAAGCGCAGGAAGTCAGCATTAAATTGTTTGATGAAGATGAAAAAAAAATAATAGTAGAAGATGATGGACATGGGATGACCTATCAGGAGATAAATGATGAATTTTTAAAAATTGGTAGACATCGAAGAGAAACTGAGGGAACACAAAAGACAAAAAATGGGAAAAGGTTTCTTATCGGACGAAAAGGACTCGGGAAATTAGCATTTTTCGGAATTGCTGAACATATAAAGATTGAAACAATTAAAAATAGTCACCAAAACACCTTTGAGCTAGATTGGGATGATTTGAAACGTCAAGGGCATGAAGATGGTGAATATAAACCTAAGTTGTTAGAAAAAAATGTTAGAGCATTAAAAAAACATGGTACGAAATTTACTCTATCAAAGATTAGTAGGAAAACAAATTTTGTGCCAAAAAACCTAGCAAAATCACTATCAAAGATTTTCCTCATTTTTGATGAAGAAGATTTTAATGTAAAAATTTACCATAATGGTACTTTTATTCTCGATATTCGAAATGAGTTGAGATATGAAAATATTAAAGAGTTATTTAAATGGGAAATGCCCTTAGATTTAAAAGAAAGTGACACTTTAAAAAATAATGATTATGATTTTAAAGAAGAAATAAAAGGAAAACTTATTTCCTCTGAGGAAACTATAAGCACTGATATGCAAGGAATAGCTTTATTTTCTAGGGGCAAACTTGTTAATGAATATAGTTTTTATGATGTTAAGGCGACAAGTCATGGTTATGCGTATATAACTGGATTTCTTGATATTAGTTTTATCGATAATTTTGAAAGAGATGTGATTGCAACTAATCGTCGTTCACTAATTTGGGAATTAAACGAGACTATAGATTTGCGAGAATATCTAACAGGTATGATTCGAGCTTTTTACAACAAACAAGTTGAAAAAAGAAAAGAGAAGAAATTAGCTGAAGTTAAGAAGAAAACCGGACTGGATTTTTACAGTTGGATAAACTCCTTAAGTCTTCATGAAGCTAAATTAGCAAAAAAAATCACAGATTCAATTTTAGCGGCAGAAGGAATTGCAATTGATAAAACAACTGAGTTGCTTAATTTTATGAAGGACTCTTTTCAATTTGAAATGTTTAAAGATTTGGCATTCGAGTTAGAAGAGACAGGCATCGAAAATGCAGTTAAAATAGTCGAGTTATTTAAAGAATGGGAATTAATCGAAGCAAAGGAAATGTACAAATTAGCAATTGGAAGAATAGAAACGATTAGCACTTTCGAAAAACTTATTGAACAAAATGCCAAAGAAGTCGAGCAAATCCATCCCTTCTTCGAAAAATTCCCCTGGGTGTTAGATCCAAGAATTAATATGTTCAGGCATGAAGTTCAATATGTGAAAATTTTAAACGAAAATTACCCGGAAAAAGAACTTAATGAAAAAAATAGAAGAATTGACTTTTTATGTACATCTGTGTCAAATCATGTTTTTATCATTGAATTAAAAAGACCTCAACACACAATTAATTATAAGGATATAGAACAGGCAAAAGATTACAGAAGTTTTATTCAGGATACCACTCTTGGAACAGAGAGAACAAAACCTGATAATGTAATTGCCTATATTGTTGGTGGTAAGGCAAATTATGATGATAGAAAAACAAGGGATGAAATTCAATCAATGAGAGATACGGATAAGGTATACATTCGAACATATATCGAACTACTTAAAAGTGCTACGAACTATCATAAAGAATTTTTAGAGAGATATGATGAGTTGGCCAGTAAATAAAGACTGTGGATATTTATAATAAAAGTAAACGAACAGACATAATGTCAAAAATTAATTCTAAAAATTCTAATTTAGAAAGTATTGTGCGAAAATACATTTTCGCTAAAGGGTTTCGTTTTAGAAAAAACGACAAACGCTATCCAGGAACTCCAGATATTGTTCTTCCTAAATACAATACTGCTATTTTCGTGAACGGTTGTTTTTGGCACGGACATTACGGATGTCGCAAAGCCAAGTTACCAAAAACAAGAACTGAATTCTGGAAAAACAAAATTTTGAGTAATATTGATAGAGATAAAAAAAATATTGCCGATCTTGAAATGATGGAATGGAATGTAATTACGATCTGGCAATGCGAATTAAGAAATAAAAACTCTCGTAAGAATCGACTGGAGAAACTCGAAAGAGAAATTCTTTTTTCCTGATATATTTAACTTTTTCAGTATCAACTTTTAGCCTCGCCCAAAAAATTCTTGTGATCTTAGACTAAGAATATGAATCTATGATTTTTTTCTGAAATTGGAAAAGTCAGAACGTTTAATATTAGAATATTTAAACGGTGGTCCCAAATATTATCCCAATAGAAATGAAACAAGAAGAATTTTTAAATTCATGCTTGACAAGATAACAGTAATTTTGCATTTGCGCCTCTTTCAAATCAATCGATGGAGGTGTAACGTATGGTTACCTTTTCAGTAGCGGAAGGGGCCGGGCGGTTTCGGTTCTCGGTTCCTCAAAAAGCGGTTATGCTGGCCGGTTCCCGCAACCGGCAGGTTGGGCGGTCGGTATGTTC
>WJKD01000495.1 GCA_014729315.1 Promethearchaeota archaeon
AGTCTCATCCGGCGTTTATATCGTTCGCATCGAAGCGAAGAACACGATTCGTACGAAAAAAGTGACGTTGATTCGATAGATTATCTGTGGACTTTGGCTAAGCCCGGCTTTGGTGAGTTTTGGTGAAGAAGCCGGGCTTAGCTTGCCTACTCGAGTTGATAGCCCCAAAACTAAAAGAGGAGAAAAGGAGTTTTTGAAAACTTTGAAAATATTTTGCATCAAAAATATCATCAAACGGATTTGCTTGACGATTTTTTTTTAGAATATCTGAGGTATCATATTTTTGTATAACATTCAAATTGCAACGAAAAGCAGTTTGCGTTTTCTATGGAAAGCAAATAGAAAAACTGGTCAATAACAACAAATATTATTGGCCTTGTGAAAATTTTTTTAAATGAATTGTGATGCTAATCAGATTTGTATACTTATTTGTTAGGATTTAATACTGGTCAGAACGAACATAAGCTTAAGGAGAGAGCTTTTTGGGAAGTGTGAGAATGATCTTTGATGAAACAACTAATCAATTAAAAGAAGTCGGATGGGTTGGAAAGTTAAACACTAAAGGTGTTAGAGAAATATTAGGTGGTAATTTAAGATATTGTTTGCAGGGTAGCATATTTTATTTGCCGAAAAATCAAGAAATAATTAAAAATAGACATAGGCTTAGTTGGGGTATTTCAAGAAGAGAAAATTTTGATTTCGATCCTTGGTTACACCAATTTGATAAAGAGATTACAGTTGGAATAAACGAATTAGAGAACTACGGATTATTTCTCGGTATGCATTATAGTAGACGACATTTAGAATTTGAAAATGATCGCATTGCCGCCAAGGAATACTGTAGTCAGAACATGATAGATGCAATTGCTAAAAATCAAGATGCGCTATATGATCTCTCAAAACGCGATTTTGAAAAATTAATGGCCGAAATATTTGCACGGATGGGTTTTGAGGTAGAACTATATAGATGTGCTAAAGATGATGGTATTGATTTTTTAGCCATAAATATTGATAAAAAAGATCCAATTATTACATGTGTTCAATGCAAACATCCAGATAGAAATTCCAAACATTCGCTATCAGTCGCAACTGTACGTGAAATATATGGTGTTACTAAATGTTTTGATTTTGATAATTGTTTGACTATCACAAGTAGTACATACAGTCCAGACGCAAGAAAATTCGCGTCTAAAAAGTCTGAGGAAATTAAGCTAGCCGATAAAGATAAAGTATTGGAATGGATACATAAATATCGTTGGAATAAAGACGAATAGTCAATGTTGTACAATTCGCATCATCCATTTTCTTCTTCAAATGATATATTGCCTGACTATCGGTTTGTTCAAAATAAATCGGAGCATCTTCATAAAATCGAATGAACTTATGCTATTTTTACAGATATATCAATCAGAGACTAAAATTATGAAACTAATCAAATTTTCATCCTACAATCAATACTTATTAGAGGGATTAACAAATCAGACCTTATTCTTCAGTAGTATATACAATTTCAATGACCCCTTTGAAGGAGTGTTTAGATATAAAATATCTGCGGATTACAGCAAGTTTAAAGATTTCTATTTGAATCACTATAGAGGTCGCGAAGACAAGCTTGATTATTATTTCAATAATAAAATTGAATTTGAAAAATTGTTAAACCAAACATTTGATTGGAGATATGAGAATAACGGTGTGTGTTGCTTTTCGCATGGATCAAAGAAAACTGATATTTTAATGTGGGCTAACTATGCTGATAATCACAAAGGATTGTGTCTAGTCTTTAAAAAAGATAAACTTGCATTTCACGGGATTTTATTAAATAATACTGCGATTAGTGATCCAACTGGACCTCATGAGATTACTTACACACACAAATATTTAGACGAAGACCCACTAAATAGAAAATTGACCATAGAGACATTTCTTACGACCAAATTTGATATATGGATTAACGAAAACGAATTTCGATATATTTCCCCAAAACCTGGTAATTATGTTTTCAACATAGAGAGTTTACATGAAATTATTTTTGGTCTGCGAACTTCACCAAGTGCAATTAAGACAATCAAAAATATTTATAGGAATCAGGATAAAATTAAATATAAGCAGATTGTATTATCTGATGATAAATTTGGATTTAGATTGAAAGAAATATAAAACAAGGCTCTGTGTGAAAGGGGAATTATTACAAGAACATACACCATCGTTGAATGGAGGCTGGTTATATCTGTTAGCAACCGCTTGAACATTGCAACGTCTAACCATGCGTATTTTCCATTAAAAACTTTGTTACTTTTCCGGTTTAATATTGAGCCACTCTCGGGAGTGAAATTCCTATATTGAATTCACGAGTGCCTCTTTGAGTATCATATTCAAAATATGACAAAAAGCAGTTTGAGTTATTACAGAGAACATTCAAAACAATCAACAATTATTATTGACTTTGTGAAAGTATTTTTTTAAATTGATTAATAGAAATAATCAATTCCTCATAAAAAAATTGATCAAGGCAATTTACTGATGAGTATCGAAATTGAAGGAAACTGGAAAAGAGGATTTGCGTTCGACGTTCATACGCTTGCAAGCACATATCTCGGTGTTGATGAATTTGGTCATGATCAGTGGGAAAGCACAAGGAGCGAAATGGGGCAACTTGTTTATGACCTTAAATACCAGGGTGATAAAACTGCAATTAGCAAGATAGTGGATTTACTTGATAGGTTTAAAGGCATTGAATCGATGGATTATATTGTTCCTATTCCAGCAACCAGGCAAAGAAAACAGATACAACCGGTTTTGGAAATAGCCAATGAATTAGGAAAGCGCGTAGGAGTTGTAGTATTAGATAAATTACTATTAAAGCGCACCGGCGGACAGGAACTTAAGAATGTAACTGGCACAGAAGAAAGACGGGCACTATTAAAAAAATCTTTAACATTATCAACCGCATACGAAGTTACAGGTAAGAATATTCTTTTAATAGATGATTTATATTGATCAGGCGCCACGCTATCAGTAGCGACAGAGTTATTATATAAAGTCGGCAAAGTGAAGGATGTTTATGTATTAACTATGACAAAAACACGGAGAAAACGATGACAACTGTTTTTCTATCTGGTTCTAGAAAAATACATAGCATAAATGATGAAATTCGAAGTCGTTTAAGAAATATTGCACATAATAAATTTCAGGTTGTTATAGGGGATGCAAATGGAGCAGATAAAGCTCTGCAAAAATATCTTGCTGAGCTTGAATACAAGAATGTAGTTGTATATTGTTCTGGAAATAACAACAGGAACAACATCGGTGGATGGGAAGTGCACCATGTTTGGGTCGATCCAGTTAAAAAGGGCAGAGAATTCTATACAGAAAAAGATAAGAAGATGGCTGAAATTGCCGACTACGGATTCGTTCTCTGGGACGGAAAAAGTTCGGGATCCATTGCTAATGTAATGGAGTTACTCAAGAGTAACAAGAAGTCTCTCGTATATTTTTCTCCTGAAAAACAATTCTATTCAATTTCGACCATCGAAGAACTCAGAGAGATGCTTCTGAAATGTGACATTGAATCCAGAAAAGACATCTCCAAAAAGATAAGTTTAAACAATTCGTTACGTGAACTAGAAAGCATGAAGCAATCAGTTCTCAGTTTCTAATATTAAAATTAGAAAGAAGATGATTGAGAATTTAAACTAAAAATATGCCTGCATAATCGCCAACAAATCATGAATCTCCGAATACAGCACCGGAATCAAAACCAGCGTAATCAATGTCGATACAGTCGACCCGCCAATGACTGCCGCGCCAGAGACGCCTCAATCTCGTTTCCAGTGCAGGCAATCTCGGATCGTGAGGCTGCTGGGAAGACAAAAAGCAGTTGGAGTTATTATCGATTTAAATTCAACGAGAGATAGGAATGAATTTATTAGTCGATAGTTTGGTCATCACGAAACCGTTCAAATTTTTCACACCGCCAAATAATCATTCCCCTCATTTTGCCCCTATCTTGCACACAATCCATTGAAATTTATTTTCCAGCCAAAAGCAATATTAGCTAAGTTACTGAAATTAAGTGCCTTGTCGATATG
>WJKD01000496.1 GCA_014729315.1 Promethearchaeota archaeon
CATATCGACAAGGCACTTAATTTCAGTAACTTAGCTAATATTGCTTTTGGCTGGAAAATAAATTTCAATGGATTGTGTGCAAGATAGGGGCAAAATGAGGGGAATGATTATTTGGCGGTGTGAAAAATTTGAACGGTTTCGGGATGATTGTGCTGGAAAGGTCAGCAATATGAGATAGCGTTTCCGGATGCTTTTTCACAAGATGTAACAACGTAATCGCCTGTTCGTTCGGCGTGCTTCTGCCCTGCTCCCAGTTCTCAAGCGTCCGGCTTGAAATATGCAAATATCTGGCAAATACCTGTCTGGACATTTTGTACTGATTTCTGATCTCCTTGATTTAGTCCGGTGAAATTGACAGTTCTTTTGGAATCGCTACTTTGTGGCTTTTTAGCGTCAGTTTCCCATGATCATGCTGTTCTACCTCTGATAGTGCAGATGATATTTCAGCAAATAAATCACGTTTGCTCATTGCGGAATGCCTCCATGATTGTTGTGATTTTCTCTTTTGAACGGCTTTAGATCGGTTGCCTCGTTTTTCAATAAAGAGTTAAAAAGTAAAATCTGTTTTTCTGAACGAGGAAATAATATATACGCAATAAGCGTACAAAAAGAAAGTCATTTTTTTAAGAGATGGTGAAATGGTAGTTTGGGAATGTCAAAAATTTGAACGATTTGTTGTGCTTATTTTTTTATATACCACATGCTTAATATAATCTATTCTCTAAGTCGGCTATGTCAAACCTCGTCTGCTTGGTTCAGGATCTAATGGAAATGTAGAAAGATATTTGCGAAGCAAGTCTATACGTCCTAATTTTTCGAGAGACCAGATTAATATTCTAGTATCCTGGATATGCTTTGCCTTTTGTATGCTTTCTTCAAGTTCATGAGTTGTTGGCTTCTCTGGAGAGAAGGTAGCAGCATAAATGAAGGTTGTCATATCTTCTTTTTGCAAAAATCTTATTTTCTCGATTGATTGGGAAGCAATCACTCTTATGACTTCCATTTTTTCTCTGTTATAAAAAGGATCATCTCGCCAAACTTCTGCTGCATCAAGTTCTATTTTGGAACTATCTCCACAGTCAACAATACACCTTACACACTCATAATATCCCGAATTTGCAAAATCAAGGATCACATTCTCAACGTCCGGTGACCAGATATCTGGTGCAATCTTACAGGCTCGCTGTATATCCCGAGACTGCATCAAGAACCAGAAATATTCCTCCTTCTGATCTTTGGAAAGATATTCTTTGATTCTATTTAGAATTACATTAGCTTTGTATGCGTAGGCTTTGTTTTCTGCATTTAATAATTCGACCAGAGCTTTTGCAGCAGGTTTATTTTTAGGGGGAACAGGATGTTTCTCAAATCGATATTGTATCGCATCATACCAAGCAGTTCGCTTCTCTCGCACGCATTTGATGCATAATGCTTTAAAAGTTCTTGTTCCGGCTACTATAAAGAGACTTCGCATAACTTGTTTTTGGATCTCATCTGGACACGAACGAAGAGTCGAGGTGATCTCTGGTAAAGTAAGTGAATTTTGGGGGAGCATATATAGATTTTCCATCGGCTCGGCTTTTTGGTTATATATGTAATTTTATCTCTGATTCACTTGGAAACATCATAAAACTATGCTAGTCTTTTTAATTAACTTCAAATCAGTCTATTTTTTCTAACTTCCATCACCAATTAAAGCTTTAATCGTTGAATTGGCAAGAGCTTGTCCAGCTTTTGTGTTCGCAATCCTTTCAACTACGTTAAGAAGTTTATTACCCGCAGCTTTAATCCAAGTTTTTTTCGGAAGCGAATCTATTGTATCTTTAAGTTTATTAATATCGTTTCTAAGGGCATTTAGTTCATGCTGCTGTATTTTGTTTTCTTCTTTTAATTTATCAAATTGAACAAAGAAATCATCGAGCTTTTTCTTCCACTCATCTATTTCGTCAATATTAAATGGCTTATCAGGTTCCTCTAACCGCTTTGAATTTTCGTCTAAATTATTTCTCATATCTTGAAAGATATCTTTTGGAGATTTTTGAGCAACCATAATTTCTTCAAGAATCCTATTTACCCATAACGATAATTTCATCCTATACTCATGAAATTTTGTAATCTCAAATTCTTCACTACTCAAAAACGCAGTTCCAGGGCATTCAATAGTCTTTAATTTTCTCCCGCTATTGCTCTGGAAAACAACGAAGAAAAAGTCTCTGTTATCTTTAAACTCGATCCTAACTAGTTCACCATTTTTATTGTTAAATGATGTTTCAAAAGCATGCTTTGTTAAAATTGTTTGATCCAAATTCCAAAGCACAGACTTTTGTGCAGCAGTCCTTAATGTCTCCATTAGTATTTTCCTTTTTTGCAATGTCAATAAAACTTAAGTTGCGCCTTAAAATATCGAATATATAACTGAGCTTTCACGCCGATGAAAGTTATTTTTCATGTGATTCAAGCATTTTTAAGAATATTCAAGTGGAACCACTATACATCTAATCCTTACGTTCGAGTCTTCCTAAATTCTTATCAATGCGTGGTTCGACCTCGAAGCATTTTGATCTATTACAAATGAAAATGATACTTCATTTTTTTTCCTCTAATTGCTTTATGAAATCATAGGACTTATTCATTAAGTTGCTATTAATACGGTGCTGAACAAACATCGCCATTAGTATGATAATATAGATACCGACATTGTTTAGAGTTATGGTCAAAGAAATTTTTTGATCATATGCATGTGATAGCCATATTGAAGAGGTAATAATTAGCAATGGATATATAAATACAGTAGTATCCAATAACCGCTGAAGACTGAGTTCGTAATCAATATATTTTAATAGGTTCTCTGAAGCAAATTGACGAATAGTTATTTGTTTTTCATTCCATGAGGCATCGTCAATACAAGCTTTTAAACTTTGAGGCTTTATTATTTTTAATAAAATTCTTTTTAGCAAATAAGAAATTGTAAATGAAACACGATGAATCGAAATTCCCAATACATAGGAGAAAACTAATGAAAATATGGCAATTATGGAAATATATTCTTTCATAGTGGATAATGCTGAAATACTATATATGTCCAAAATAATAAATATCCCGAAAATTGATGCTACAAGCAACATCAAACCAACAATTATAAATTCGACAACTAAAGCTGTTGTTGACATCTTGTACCTCTATAATAATCTTCTTAAAATGAGGTCAAATAGGTCAAGGGACTTTCGCTCAGATGTTGCCTCGTTTTTCTTAACTTATTTAGAAGATATTCCTTAAAGACAATAGGGTTACTCTATATATATTTTCAAAATCATAATTTAAGATTTGCAACAAGCACCAACAACAAAATAATATAAATATAATCAATATCTTAATAAGTACATCCATTTTTTGATGAAGTTTATTTAAATGACGATATTTCTCCTTAACATCTATTAAAAAGGAGGAAAGAAGAGAGATGACTGATCCGAACAAAATGTACAAAAATGCAATTTGACCCTTAATTTTATTTGTTTGAGATTCAAGAAAAAATTCAGGGGAAAATAATTTTAGAGAATCGACTAATAAAACCAGGCCTACTAAAGTTATCATGATTGAAATAGGCATCAAAATATTATAAAGCTGTTTGGAAAAATTATGAAAAATTCCTTTTGATTCAACAATTCTTTTTTTATAGCGATTCCATTCAAGAAAAATTGAAGAGAAAAATGTTAAAAGTGCAATAATTGTTCCTAATGCAGACCAAAAAATGCTCCAATTCAATTTGATATTCCTAAAAATATTTTGACTGAAATTTTTAGTTATTAGTTTTTTTGAAGTGTCACTCTATAACACTCTATTCATCATTGAAACATTAGTAAAATCCTTTAGTGTAGAAAATTGCATTACCACATTTGAGAGGTTTAAATAACAAAAAGAATCCGTCTTCTCTAAAATATCTCCTACTAAAAATGAATAAAGACGCTCCTAAAAATCACGAATTGCTACAGGAAAGTTGATTGTTTTAAATATAATAAACAAACCTCGCAATGTCAACAAAAATATAGTAATAGTTCATTTTTATAAAGCCAGCAAAACATCCCATTTCTTTAAAAACTCTTTTACTGCTTTTTTGGTTTTGGGACTATCAACTCTAATAACAGCCTAAGCCCGGCTTCTTCATCAAAACTCACCAAAGCCGGGCTTAGCCAAACTTCGCATATAATCTATCGAATCAACGTCACTTTTTTCGTTCGAATCGTGTTTTTCGCCTCTATACGAACGATATATACGCCGGATGCAACAGGCTGATAAGAGTCGTTCATGCCATCCCACAGGATGGTGTGCAATCCGTTTGGTTGATAGCCTTCGTATAATGTTCGGACTCTTCTGCCAAGCAAATCCACGATATGAATGCGA
>WJKD01000497.1 GCA_014729315.1 Promethearchaeota archaeon
ATATCTCTTGTCTGCATCTTAATCTTAATTACTTATTTTTCATTGAACTTAATTTATATTTTTAAAATAAGATTAAAAAAAAAGCTTACTCTTATAATTGGACAAAAATCCATTAGATCAAATTATATTAATAAGTTCTACTTAGCTTACATTTAATTCTATAAGTTCTAACAATTTGGTAGTTGCGATGTCAACCAACTTAGAATAAACATCAATTATGAGTGGAGTAAGGGAATATGCAGACCCGTCCCAATATGGATTCAACTTACTTTTTTTTCGCAATATCATGTCTATTAAACTGTTTTCCGACAGTCCTACTCTCACTGAGAAGACTTCTTTGAAATGGCGATGGAGCCCCTTTCCGATCTCCCCCCATTCTTTTTCTCCTAAAGCATAAGTTTCAATCCAACCAAGATCTAAGTATATTTCAGGTTTGAGAACAATTTCTGCGTTTTCATTGAGAGATTGGTAGTCAAAGTCGATTATATTCCATACATTTAACGTCCATTGGGTTTTTAATTTTTTTAAGATAGTATTTATAAAGTTTTCATAGCGCTCTACTAGATTAGTTGCGTCACTCCCTTCAACAGAGGGAACGCTATATCTTCGAGGTATCGTAGTACACTCAGCTGGTTTTACATAAGAGCCAATTCCTTCTTTATCCTCAGTCCACTTTCCCTTAACATATTTTATAGGCATATAGAATTTTGGAGCAACTTTTTCTTTTATTTGCTCTTTTAATTCTAGCTTTTCTTGTTCTTTTTCGATAATCCACGATTCTCCAGTCCAATTTTCGTCGTCAACGATTAAACTAAACCATCTCCATCCTCCTATTTGGCGTTTTTTAAAGGAACCGTCCTTATATCCGGGTGCGTTCCCCGTTTTTGGTCCAGGAAACTGTTCGTTCAAGCATTCCTCATCGTAAAGCCCCGCTTCGAGAGCCCGATTTAACGGAACAATCGGTAAAGCGCTTTGAAATCTAAAATTGAATTTCTTCCACATTTTTTGGACTATGTCTTGAAACCATCTCATGTACTCGAAATTTTGGTATCCGATAAAAAGTTGGTTCTTATAACCAATAGGAATTAGATTTCCTCTTGGATTTCCTATAAAGTTCCAGAGCGCTAATGTTTCGGGGGTAATCGCGTCTTTTAACACTTTTTTATTTAAAGAACTTTCGATATAACATAACTTTGTAATTTCTTTAGGGATCTTCTTTGCTTTCCCGTAAGGTCCTAACCAACTCAGTTTCTTTGCCAACTCTATCTCCCTTCAGATATTCTTATTTAACCATAATATAAAACTTGGTAAATATAATTTTATGGATAATTAAAATACTTCAACTTTTTAGATAAGCTCTTAGAAATGGATTTACGAGTACTTATTGTTTTTAATCGGTCAAATATAAAAAAGGTATATAAATTATATAGACAAATATAATCTAGAAAAGTTCTATATATATCACTATAATTAGGAGCATGTTTACGAAGTGACAACTGGAGGGTTTCATTTATTATCAGGATTAGCGTTCGCAAGCTTACTTAGAGGAGAAAAATACAGAAAAGCTAAATGGGGAATTATTTGGGGGAGTATTTTTCCAGACATCGATTTAATCGCCAGCGTCGTTATTTATTTAGCAACAGGCGATTTTGCCTTGTCGGAATATGCTCATCGCACAGTCACGCATAGTTGGTCTCTTTTAGGGATGATTCCGCTAGTGGGTTTAGCTATATCGCTGGCTAAACCTAATTTCAAATGGGTTCTCATCTTTTCTATTTCGTTCACATTTGGAATGTTTACCCACATTATATACGATTTATTAGACGGTTATGTAGCAGTTTTAGCACCCTTTTCGTTCGAGAGATATTCTATCACTCATTTTAGCTACGAGAGGTTGCTTGGAGCTACTTATTTTAAGGTATGGAACTCCTTTGATGGGATGAGCGATGTATTATTTTATTTACCAATCTCAATCTGGGCGCTCAAAAGAACAAATATAAACCGAGAAATAAAAGGTGCAAAAATCTTAATTGGATTAGCTATCTTTTCTGTGATTTATTTCAGCGTGTTAATGGGTATCGCCTTTACGCCAATTAGCGTTGACGATCATTACATTTTGATATACGCTGTTTGGGGGACTGTAATTTGTCCAATATCCACATTCTTAATTCATATCTTCATGAGAGAAACCATCCAAGATTTTTCCTTTCTTTCAATTTGAAGAGAAAAAAAAATAAGCATATACTAATTCTAATTTTTAATTATTTCTTTTTATTTAAAAAATCGAGGGCAATGTTCGTAGTTTCTTTCGCCTCTTTAATCGAAACCATTCCTACTGTGACAGCACTGATATTATGCCTTGCGATATAATTAAAGGCGGTTTCGGGTGTGATTCTTCCCGCCGCAAGAGTTTTCATTGCGATAAAATCATAATTTTTCGTCTTATCCACCAAATTTTCTAATTCGGTTTTATCTTCCATATAGAGACCTCTGTCGTTAAATGGAACGAGAAATGCCTTTACATTCACGTTGTTTTCTAAACAATATTTAATGGTATTAATGGGATCGTGAGTAGCAATTCCAGGTATCGCCCCTTGGAATTCTACTTGATTGAGTAGTCTGTCTAATTTCTTATTTTTGTTGTCAGCAATAAAAGCGTGAACAAAAATCAATTTCGCACCAACATCAACCAACTTATCAATCCCTGAATTTTTTCCAGGATAAGTTGAACCCGTTATCACATAATCGCTATGAGTATCCCCCATCATCTTTGCTGCGTCAAGAATCTTTCCTATCGGAATAACTTCAATTCCTTTTGAACCTTCTTGATAGGCAGCTTCCAAGATTTCTACCATTGCTTCTGTATCGTCTAGAAATTTACGCCTCCATTGAGCACCTTTTGTTCCAAACTGACCTGCTCCTATGAAAGGTGAAGTCCCTGTAGTAATCAAGGGGATTTTTTCGTTTTTTAAATTAAAATAGAATTTAGACATGTTTCCTTTGAGAATAAAAATTCAAATATTTTATTAATAAATTACATTTATAAAAATTAACCATTCATTTCTTTAAATTAGGTGATAATAAAATACTTTATCAAGAGGAAACCGTGCGTTTAACAGGATTAAATATGACCGCTCATATAACCTTATTTCTTTTTATAGGAATAGGGGGCAATTCTGGCAGTTTTTATATTTCCACGACTTTTTAGTCATATCTTCATGAAGATAAAATCGAAAAT
>WJKD01000498.1 GCA_014729315.1 Promethearchaeota archaeon
GATCAAGATAGGTGGATTTAATGGATAAAAAAAAGATCAATAGGCACCATTCGACGAGTAGCTTTAAATAGATGTAGTCCAAAACAATTAATTATAAATAAATAATTTAATTTTTAGAATTAAATTTTTAATAAAAACATTTTAAAGAGGAGATATAACTGTCTGAGATAGAACCAAAAATTACTCACGGTAAATCAAACATGGTCTCATATGGTTTTGCAAGTATGAGCAGAGAGTTTCTACAGATTGCGTTTAACACCTACGTTTTTTTCTACTATGAAACAGAAATAGGATTAAATGTCTGGCTAATAGGTCTCGGATTGATTATTTTTGCGGTATACAACGCCATCAACGACCCTCTTATAGGATATCTAACGAATAAACCTTTTAAATTCACCAAAAAATGGGGTAGAAGGTTTCCTCTTATCATGTTGGGAGGAATACCCATGGGTATCAGCTATTTTTTGGTCTTCACACCACCGGTGACGGACCCGAATACGGGAAGGTTGTTCCTTTTCGGTTGGCTAATTTTTACCACTTGTTTATTTGATACATTTCATTCACTGTTTTATGTCAATTTTTCTTCGCTTTTCCCCGATAAATTTCGATCTGTGAAAGAAAGACGCACTGCAACGGGTATTCAAATTCCGCTTGGAGTTATAGGGCTCGGTCTGGGATCAATCATTCCTCCATTATTTATTGATTACGGAAATCTTCAAACTTACATTATCCAAGGAATCGTAGCTATGATTTTTGGAATAGTTACTATGCTAATTGCGATTCCTGGTTGTCGAGAAGATGAAAAATCAATCGAAAAATATATGGAAACCTTCGAAAAGTTATCAGAACGCGAATCATTCTTTGGTGAGACAAAAGCAGCACTTAAGATTACACCGTTTATTGCTTTTTTGATATTATATATTTTGTATCAAGGAGCAACCGTTTCTATGATTGCGTCTATTCCTTACGTAATACGGTTCATACTCGGTATGGACGCATCGGCAACAACCTTAATTATGGCGGCAATGTTGATTGGTACAGTTGTTTCAGTACCACTATGGGTGAAACTAGCACATAAGACAAACGATAACAGAAAAATAATGCTATACTCGATATTTATTATGGGAATTGCAACAATTCCATTGATTTTTCTCGAATCATATATTCCCATCATTATTACGATGCTAATATGGGGTGCCACACTTGGAGGATGGTGGAGTATGCTATTTCCAGTGATGTCGGACATTATCGACGAGTCTGTAGTTAGATACAACAAAAGGGAAGAAGGTACTTATAACGGAATACTACAATTTTGCGGTCGCTTAGGAAATATCTTACAAGTGCTAAGTTTCACAATCATACACTCGCTCACGGGGTTTGTTGAGGGCGCTGATTCACAATCATCACTGGCGCTTATAGGAATCCATATTCATTTGGGATTGATTCCAATGATCTTCATGTTCTTAGCTACTTTAGTATTCTGGAAATGGTATACGCTAAAACCAGATAGAGTTGCGGAAAATCAACAAAAGATAAAAGAATTAGACCTATAATTCTTTAGTTAAATAAAAAATTACCTCATTTTTTTTTAATTAATCTTTTCAAAATTTATTTTTGATTAAAATTAGCTAAATTTCTATAGATATTGCCTTTTCAGGACAAATTACTATGCATGAATTGCATTTATTTTGAACTACAAGACATAATTGAGGAAATATCGGGATTACTCTCCATTTTTTTGGATTATGATAATCCTTGTCTAAAAAAGTCAAATTGAAGACCGTTTGTTTACAAGCGGTAAGACATTTTCCACACTTTTCAGGCTCGATACATTTAGAATAATCAATAGAAATCTTCGCTTTTTTCTTCACAGAGATCATCCTCAAAAATCTATTATATTTGGTCTTTTAATTAAGCTAATAGCATTATTCTCACATACTACCACACAATTGCCACAACCAAAACACGCTTCTACATCAATAATCGCTAAATTATTTTTCTCAGAATACGATATTGCGTTAAATTGACATGTAGAATAACATTTTTTACAGCCTATACAATTAGAATCTTTAACGTCAGCAATATATTCTCCCTTCCAACAAGCTTTTATATCAAAGTCTGTTCTCAAGCGCAATGCTCCGCACGATGGTACTTCACAAGAGCAAAGAGCGACAATAGAAGGAACTGGTCCGCACCATATGGTATGCACATAGCCTTGAGCTGTAGTTTCTTCGAGAAAATGATTAGCTTGTTCTCCGTCTAAGATCTCCAAATTATTTTCGGGAATAAATCTTGGCAATTTAGGAAGTATTTCTGCCAATGGACTAAATCCCAGACAAGTCGCTTTTTTTTCACCCTTGTTAAAGAACTTACAAGGGCATATTGCTTTTACGACAAGATCCGCTTTTTCTTGTACTATTATTTTAGAATCTTCCAGTGGGATCACTTGGCCAAAATGACCTTGTGCTGCATTTATATTCAATTTCTTACTTCTTCCATCCTTTAAAAATCCTTTATTTGCATACCATTTCAGAATACTCCCTATTATCGGAGTATTTACATATTTACTCATCCACTTCATATTCACTAATCCGTAAACTTTGTTTAAATTAGAATTCTCAATGTTTCCCCAAAATTCCTCCAAATAATCGTAGGACCCTGCATCTTCGTAAGTTTGCTTCAGGTAATTTCTTGCGTTCATATACCATTTTCCATTTGCACCGTGTTTCAAACACATTTGGCAAATAAGCGATCACCTCATTACAATAACTTCTAATTATAAATTAGATCCTCTTAAATATTAAGTTATTTTTTTTAGATTTTCACTTTTCAAAGAAACCACAAACCGAAATAAGATATCTTTAATAAAATTAGAAGCGATTATTTCGTAACATGATTTATTTTTAAAATAAAACAGATAACAAACTCACTGATCTAATAATATTAAAAAAAATGAAAGAACAAATAGCTGAAAATTCAGAATCAAGACATCCTACTTGGAAATACGCAAGTAACGCAACTTTCCAGTTTACAGTAACTATATTGACCACAACGGTGGGAGTATTTTTATTTTTTTATTATGAGGCAGTTCTTGGATTAAACGCATGGCTCATTTTTCTAGCGTTAAGTATATGGACGGTTTACGATGCTATAAACGATCCACTCATAGGTTATTTAGTAGACACAAACACTAAACTGACGAAGCGATTTGGGAGGAGATTCCCATGGATCGTAATTGGAATAGTTCCATGGTGTCTATCGCTCTTTTTAGTATATACGGCTCCTGACATAAACGCGGCAACGAATCCGTGGCCAATCTTTTTTTGGTTACTCATATCTCTGATAATATTTGATACTTTTGGAACACTGGTTAATGTCAACATACAAGCTCTTCGCCCCGATCTATTCCGAACTGAGGATGAACGTCGGAAACTTTCAAGTTTTTACATGCCAATTGACATGATTGCGATAGCGCTAGGATTACTTTTACCGCCGTTATTTCTCGGTGGAGGAACAGGAAGAGAAGCCTTTGCTTTTATGGGAGCGATGATTGCGGTAATTGCAATAGTTAGCGCGATTCTTTTTATCCCTGGCGCTCGGGAAGACAAAGTTGTAATTGAAAGATATTACACCGAAGAATACGAGAGGATGAGCTTTTTTAAGGGGATGAAAGAAGTGATCAAACAAAAGAGCTTTATAACTTATTTTATAATGCTCACTTGTTTTCTTTCCGCAACAAATTTACTGCTTGGAAACGCAATCTACTTAACAACCTTCGTTATTCAAGCAGACCCGGACACAGTTACGATCATCTTTGCGATATTTTTACTGGGAGCATTGGTTTCAGTTCCGTTTTGGATAAAGCTACTTAAAATTATGCAGAATAATAAAAAATTAATTACTATTGGTGGGATATCGATATCGATCATGCTATTTCCAATTTCCTTTTTCGTTACTCTTGTCGATTTGTTGATTATGATGTTTATTCTTGGGTTCTGTCTAGGATCCATGTGGGCATTTATTTATACGATAATCCAAGCGAATGTAGTTGATGATTACGTTGTAAGAACCAAGAAAAACCAGAAAGCAATCCTCATAGGAGTTTCGGTCTTTTTACAAAGACTTGCAGCGACTATCGACGAATTATTAATCGCCGTAGTCCACGAAATGACAGGGTTCGTTGCCGGACAAGCAACCTATTCTGAATTAGCATCGGCAACAGCAGACATCGCGCTTGTCTTATGGGGTATTCGGCTCTTATCTGGAGTTATTCCTGGGCTTATTATGTTACTTGGAACACTGATATTTTGGAAATATTATCCCCTTACCCAAGATATTGTAATAAAAAATAAAGAGGAATTACTAAAATTGGGCTTCTAAGCAAGCTTCAAGTATTCAAAACAAATTATTTATATCATCTTATTTTTTTTCTTTTTCTAAGAGGGTATTAAACAAATACAAGCCACGAATAAAAGGGCCAGTCGCATAGGCCGCAAAATCGCTGCTATATGAATTAACCCAATCCTCAGAATGACCGTAAATAATCTCGTATATGCCCAGTAGAAGTTTTCCTTCTCGTATCAAATAATTGGAACAGAATCCCAATAGAGCTTTTGCATAAACAAAGAAGTCGTCTCCGTGTTTAGAAAGTTCGCAAATTACTTCAAAGGTTTGACATAATTCGCTTCCTCCAATCACCGGAAAGCCCATATTTTTATATGTGGTTACTAATAAGCCTCCCGTAATATCATTACCATTGCTATCGTTAACATTACTCCACATCTTAGAAATCACATGCCACGCTGACTTTTTAGCTCTCGATAATAACGATTTATTGTTTAACAATTCATATAATTTAGTATAACACTTGACGCAAGCAAGGACTGTTACTAGATCGATTTGATTTTGAGATAAGTCAGTTTCGAAATAAAGCCCATAATATTGATTATTATCTTGCATTATGTTACATTTTTTGAGAGCTTTCGTTCCGCTTTCTAAGAAAGAAAGATCATTAGTTGTTATTCCCCACCAAATCAAGAAAGTAGCGTTGTATATACAACCTAAAGTTTCTTTATTCCAAAAAATAGTCCCATCGATGTATAACTCGTGGTCCCATATTTTATTAGGTTTTTGCGTCTTTACTAAGAACATTGCAGCGTCGTTTAATGTCGATTTTATTCGCTCTTCTACTTTTTTAC
>WJKD01000049.1 GCA_014729315.1 Promethearchaeota archaeon
AAATGCGCAGCGATTGTTGAAGAAATATAAAGTCATTATTCCCTATGTCGATCAGATTACTTTCGACACATCCACAATCAGGTCCCGAAGGGATCACGAACGATTCCTGGCGTTAATCGAAGTTACAACTTTTTTGTATCAATACCAACGTGAAAAAGAAGTCCGAAATGGTGTTGAATATTTAATTGCCTCCATTAAAGACTATGCGATTGCACACGAATTAGCTCAGAAAATCTTGTTCAATACGACCAGTGGAATATCGCCTGGGTTAGAGCTATTTATGGATAAAGTTTGGAAATTAGCTGAAGAAAAATCAGGAAATGGTGTATCCATAAAAGGTGTTAAATTTACGAATAAAGATATTCGAGATAAAATCAAAGGATCGAAATCAACGATTAATAATTATTTAAAAATCGCTGAAGAAAAGGACTTAATAGAAGTCCTTAGACAGGGACCGGGAAAGCCAAATATATACAGCGTATCAAAAAAGGTGAGCGAAGTTAAAGAGGATTATTTAATCAGTACCGAAAATTTGATAAAAGAGTTTAGTAGAGTGAAAAACCAGACACAACCTGCACAACCAGATAATTGTTCAGACAATTCTATAAATTACAATCTTTTAAATCAACGTGACCAGGCAGCTACAGCAGGAATATAGAAATAATATTTTCAATAAATGAAATGATAATGGCATTTTACCGATGTACGGTTAACAAGGTATAACTATATTTTGAATTCATAATATATTAAGTGAACATATTCAATTATGTTCACTTCATGATAGGCAGGCAGGTAACAGCTATGGATAACTTACGAGATTATTTAAAATGGGTACAGGATTTAGAAGATAACATCGATATTAATTCCGAAGAATCACTCCCTGAAAAAAAACAGGAACCGGCTGCGCTGAATGATAGAAACGGATATTCTTCCACAGACGATCCTTTTTTAGATAAAAATAATGATTTAATTATTCCGATGTATACGAATTCCAAATATCGATGGTGGCAAGGGGGACAGGATATTTTGGTTACCCTGCTTGAATTGGGGGCTGATGCAACTATTCTGGACCGGTATGTCTCGGACTGGCGGGCGATGCTGGTGAGGTGGGAGGAGGGGAATTAGATAGCCTTATTTAAATAAACTTTCATTTAAAAAAAACGATAATTATTGAATGATATAACATGCCTAAATAAAATGTATTATTTTCATAATTTTTGTTGACATTTGTAAAATTCTTTTATATTTTTATTCTGCAAAAATTATCTGCATCCTTCCGCTAAGAATTCTTTAAACCAATAATGGAAACAAATCCATGACTCCAGAGCAAAAAGCCCGAAGAGAAATTGATGACAAGTTATCTGCAGCCGGCTGGATTGTTCAGGATTACAAAAATTGCAACCCCGGCGCAGGTTCAGGAATCGCTATACGAGAATATCCGACCGACACGGGTCCTGTGGATTATGTATTGCTTGTTGACCGGAAACCCGTCGGTGTCATTGAAGCAAAACCTGAAGGAACGATCCTGACAAAAGTCGAGAGTCAGGTCGAGCGTTATGAGTCCAGTTATATTAAATGGAGAATAGATAAAGGTATCCTTCCGTTTTCGTACGAATCCACTGGTGTAGAAACCCGGTTCAAGGATAACCGGGATCCGAAACCTCGCTTTCGGAATGTCTTTTCTTTTCATCAACCTGCAACATTTCAAAACTGGCTGCAAAAGTCAGAAACGCTTCGAAACAAATTAAGAAAGTTTCCAGAATTAAATACAGATGGATTGTGGGAGTGTCAAATCCGGGCGATCAATAATCTGGAAAAATCTTTTGGAGATAATAAGCCCCGGGCGCTCATTTGGATGGCAACAGGTAGCGGAAAAACATTCACTGCAATTCAGTTTATTTATCGATTACTGAAATTTGCCGATGCATCCCGCATTCTGTTTCTGGTGGATACCCGCAACCTGGGACAACAGGCGGAACAGGAGCTTCAAAATTTTAATCCGCCGGACGATAAGCGCAAATTTACAGATTTGTACAATGTCCAGCGATTACAACACAATTTCATCGATGAAAATAGCCAGGTCTGTATCAGCACTATCCAGCGTATGTTTTCTATTTTAAAAGGTGACGAGCTCGATGAGAGTGCGGAAGACCAATCGCTGTTTGAAATGAAATTCCTGAATCAAAAGCCGAAAGAAGTTGTTTACAATCCCAAATATCCTATCGAATTTTTTGATTTTATCATAATAGATGAATGCCATCGCTCCATTTACAATATATGGCAGCAGGTACTGGAGTATTATGACGCTTTTTTAATCGGACTGACTGCCACGCCGGATAATCGAACCTTTGCTTTTTTTAACCAGAATGTTGTGAGCGAATATTCGCATGAAGATGCCGTCGCTGACGGCGTGAATGTGGGATATGATATTTTCACCATTGAAACGGAAATTACCCATAAGGGCGCCACGATAAAGTCGGAAAATGAGATCACCAAAAATGGCAAAAAAGTAAAGATTAAACAGTTCGTTGACAAGCGCAGCCGGCTCACCCGGCGCCATCGGTGGGAACAGTTAGATGAGGACGTGAATTATACCGGCAAGCAGCTTGACCGGGATGTGGTGAATAAAAGTCAGATTCGGACTATTATTCGGACGTTTAAGGAAAAAGTGTTCACAGATATTTTCCCCGGGCGTAATGAAGTACCGAAAACGCTGATTTTTGCCAAAACAGATTCACATGCGGACGATATCATTCAAATCGTTCGGGAAGAATTTGGAGAGGGAAATGATTTTTGCAAGAAAGTGACCTATAATGTCAAAGATGAGAAACCGGAAGAGGTACTGGCTGCTTTTCGTACCGATTTTTTCCCCAGGATTGCGGTTACCGTGGATATGATTGCCACTGGTACGGATGTAAAACCAATCGAATGCCTGATTTTTATGCGGGATGTGAAGTCCAAAAGCTATTTTGAGCAAATGAAAGGCAGAGGAACCCGTACGCTTAAATTAGATGACCTGAAAAGAGTGACGCCCAGTGCTGCCAGCAATAAAACACATTTTGTCATTGTGGATGCCGTTGGCGTTTGTAAATCTGTCAAGACGACCTCCCGGTCGCTGGAGCGAAAAAGGACTGTTCCGTTAAAAGATCTATTGATGGCTGTAGCAATGAATCACCGGGATGAAGATACATTGACAACCCTGGGAAATCGATTAGCCCGAATGGACAGGCAGATTTCGGAAAAAGATAAGGAGCGAATTGCCCGGCAAGCCAATGGCAAAACACTTGGCGATATGGTGCATGATTTACTGGACTCTTATAATCCGGATAAATATATCGAGCGTGCCTGTGCGAAGATTAAAGAAGAGAATCCAACGCTCGATGAGACTGAGCTTCAACTTTTAGAACCATCGACTGACCAGATCGAGCAGGCAAAGCAGGACCTGATAAATGAATCATGCCAGCCGTTTGATAGCGGCGATTTGCGGCAGTTATTGGAAAAGATACGGACTGAATACGACCAGATTATGGATAATGAGAATCTGGATAAAGTGAAATTTGCCGACTTCGATCCGGGTGTTAAAGAGAATGCCCGGGAAATGGTGACGAATTTCAAACAGTTTATCGAAAAAAATAAAGATGAGATTTTAGCATTGCAGTTCTTTTACAATCAGCCCTACAAACGCCAGCAGTTGACGCTGAAAATGGTCAAAGAGCTAAGTGAAGCCTTGCAAAAGCCGCCGAATATGATGACAATTGACAGACTATGGACAGCATACCAGGCACTGGAACAGCATAAAGTAAAAGGAACTGCAACAACCCGAATGCTGACAGACCTGATTGCGCTGATAAGGCATGCCATTGGAATGGAAGAAGAATTGGCGCCATTTGGCGATCACGTAGATCAGCGATTTGAACAATGGCTGGAGCAATATCAACAGCAGGGCAAAACATTCACCCCGGAGCAACTGGACTGGCTGAAGATGATGAAAGACCATATCGCCACATCGATTTCGATTGAGAAGGATGATTTTGACAATGTGCCGTTCTATGAAAAGGGCGGCTTGATGAAAGTGTGGCAGCTTTTTGGGGATGATCTGGATCAAATAATTGAAGAGATGAATGAGAAGTTGGTGGCTTAATAATTTTTTACCACAGAGGCACAGAGGACACGGAGAACAAAAAATCACTGTGCTCTCTGTGTCTCTGTGGTTAGATAAAATAAACATTGAATCGTTTAAAAGGAGGGGAAATGCTGGATAATCGAAATGAATTAACCGGCAAAATTATTGGAGCAGCAATTGAGGTTCATCGGCAGTTGGGTCCGGGTCTTTTGGAATCTGCTTATGAAGAATGTCTTTGTCATGAACTACATCTCTCTAATTTGTCCTTCGAGCGTCAAAAGGCGTTGCCAGTTATTTACAAAGGAATTCAATTGGATTGCGGGTATCGCCTGGATATTGTTGTCGCAAATGCTATTATTATTGAATTAAAAACAGTCATCAAAGTAGAGCCTATTCATCAAGCCCAGTTACTCACGTATTTAAAATTATCCCATCTGAAATTGGGATTATTGATCAATTTCAATGTTCCGGTTCTAAAAGACGGGATTAAACGCATGGTTATTTAACAACTCTGTGCTCTCTGTGTCTCTGTGGTTTGATTTATTTACCACAGAGGCACAGAGGACACGGAGAAAAATTTGTGAGAAAAGATGGTAGAGAGAAATAATAGTTTGCCAAAAGGATGGATTTCAATTAAATTAGGTCAATTAGTATCTTTTGAATATGGCAAAGGTCTAGTTAAAAAAGATAGAGTTGAAAAAGGTAATTATCCTGTTTATGGTTCAAATGGAATAGTTGGCTACCACAATGAACATTACGTATCTGAGTCATGCTTGATTGTAGGAAGGAAAGGAGCAGTTGGTGCTGTCCATTTAAGCAAAAAACCATCTTGGCCAATAGACACAACCTATTATGTTATTCCTTCACAAAATTTGAACTTGTTTTTTTTGTATTACCTATTAAAAAATGTAAGACTGGACAATTTAGATAAATCCACGGCTATTCCGGGATTAAATCGGAATGATGCTTACGTTCAAAATGTAAAGATACCTCCCCTCCCAGAACAAAACCGCATCGTTACCAAAATCGAAGAACTATTCAGCCAATTGGATGCCGGAATTGCTGAGTTAAAAAAGGCGCAGGAAGGGCTTAAAATTTATCGCCAGTCGGTTTTGAAATATGCGTTTGAAGGGAAATTGACCGAAGGATGGCGAAAAGAAAATGCGGATAAATTAGAGCCAGCCCACGAATTGATTAAGCGAATAAAGGCGGAACGGGAGAAGCAATACCAGATAGCGTATGAACAGGCGAGAAAGGAAGGGAAGAAAAAACCGGCAAAGCCGAAAGAAATGTCGCCGATTGATGAGAGTGAGTTAGCGGAGTTGCCTAAAGGGTGGGAATGGACCTATATCATGAATATTGGAGAAGTTGTTACTGGTACGACTCCAAGCAAAAAAGAAGCTAAGTACTATTCTAAAAAATATCCCTTTTTTAAACCAACAGATTTAAATTCAGGGTCAAATGTTAGAGAATCGGTAGATTATCTATCCGAGGCTGGAATTAAGCAAGCTAGATTATTACCAGAAAATAGTACACTAATAACTTGTATTGGAGCTACTATTGGGAAAACAGGAATTATTCGGATAAAAGGTGCTTCGAATCAACAAATAAATGCAATCATTCCAAATGTTGAAATTATACCTGATTTTATCTACTACCTATGTAT
>WJKD01000499.1 GCA_014729315.1 Promethearchaeota archaeon
CCATGAAAATAGCAAGAATTTAAATGGTGCATAAAGGTCTAAGGAAATTGAGTAGGATTACGCTTATGCTGTCGTGCGTAGCATTTAGTACAAAACCATGCTTTTATTACGGGAGTATAGACCATGTCCCTATCTTCTTTATTACAAATCTGGCACTCGCAAATAGAACGACGTAAGGGTCGTTCGATCGACCACTTCTCGTTTTCAAGTTTTCTCCTTTCCTTATGTGCCACATCGGGCTCTATTTTTCCTTTATCTTGTGTATACCAAAGTTGTCTTTGACGCTTAATTATTGCTCGTTCTCTTTCACAAGCTGCTGTGATCCATAATTGCCGGAGGTTGTTCCGAATCTTACGCAACTTTTCATTTTTGATAATAATTGCTTTTTTATGATGAAGCGGCATATTTAGGTTTCACTCTTTTCCTACTATATAATGTTAATTTGAACTTTTAAATCAAACGATTATTTCTCCGAACCCCTCACACCTTCAATTGAGATAAATTATATTTTCAGCCGAATATTTCCTGTGAGTGTTATTTGATAATCGAAATAGCGTTTCAATAGCCAGAAATCTTCTGGTGAAAGCCAATAACTCAAGGGGTATCCTTGTTTCGCAATAAATGCCTCATAGGTTCTATGACCTTTTCTTATAAAGAAAGATTTTGTTCTAAAATTTCAAAGTTTGAGAAAAATTCATAGAAAAACTAGTTGAATTCTTTTTAGGAAAAAAGGAAATTATAAAGTAAATCAGAGGAAAGAATGGATTCAGGATTTTTTCTCAAGGATATCGAAGATCTCTGAAAAATCACTGAAATTAAAGGGTTTCAAAATCATTCCGTTAGCACCGGTCTCATCAAGCTTCTTTTCCACTTCAGATCCTGCTATTGCAGTCAGAAAGTAAACAGGAATACTTTTATAATCATTATCCGACTTGATGGTTTTGCAAATGTCATACCCTGACAGATCGGGTAAAATTATATCCAGTAATATAACTTTAGGAGGGGAATTTTTCAGTTCTTCAATACCTTTCGAACCACTAACTACTCCTTTACAGCCATATCCTTTACTTTCAAAATAACTTGTAATCAATCTAATAGTCGCCAAATCATCTTCTATAAGGAGGATATCGGGAGATTTACTTGGCTTTTTTATATTATCCAAGAATTTAATGATTTTGTTTTCCAGCAGGATACTTTGGTCGAAAATATTTCTTACAGTTTCTAACACATCTTCATTAAGTTTTGATTTGTGGTTTTCTAAGAGTAATTGTGAATAACCTTTAATGGAAGTGAGCGGTTCCTTTAATGCATGAGAAATGTTAGAGACTGTTTTTGGATTGATCTTAGAAATTTCTTGATCGATTTTCTGTTTATGATAATCTTCTATAAAGGTTTTGACACTGTTTCGAATTAACTTTGAGATCGTTGAAAAATTACTGTCTTTGATAAAATTTTGCCACTTTGCTTTAGTTTCATCTGTGACGTAGAGCGAGATTCGTTCTTTATCTCGGTTATAAATTTTTTCCCCTTTTAGCCACTTTTTAAAGGATTCTGTGATTTGTCCTCGCCAAACAGCATAGCGACCAGTCTCCTTTTCATACTTCTCCATTTCTTCTGTTTTCTCTGATATGTTACCCTCTTCAAGCTTTTGAATATATTCCTCTACATTTTCAACTCGAGGTTCTGATTCTTCAGCATTTTCTTCTCGAATAATTAATTCCACACCTTTAAGAGACTTTTATGGGTATTTTAACTATAAATTTTAAATTTTAACTTTTTATGACCACAGAAAAAATGTAGATCATCCTTTTTTTGTAAACTATCTATTTATTGTATTATAAAAAAGCTTTAATTTAAATCTATTTAGTTAAAAAACCTAAAAAAAATTATGAAATAAACATGACTTTTTATCCACAATTCTATTTAATAATCTTAATTAAATACTTTAAATGTTTGCTTAACCCAAAAATAAGTCTTCGGATTCATAATTAAATATCTTCAAAGAAACAAATATCCTCCCATAAGGTATTTACTCAGATTCTCAGATTCGATATTTTAGACGTTTATTAAGTAATTTCAATAATTGCTATATTATTCTTGTTATATTATCAGAACTCAATCTCGAATTTTTGAGAGCAAGATCCTGATTTTTTATAATAAATTTAAAATGATATCAAAAAATACTGAAATTTATATATAAAAATTTCTCGTAACATATTAATGATTAGTTTTTCGGGTCATTATTGCATATTTTCCAGCAATCATTATAAAAAAGACTTGTTGATGTGATTATTTTTACAACAAAAAGATTTAAATAGGAAACTTGCATCTAATAATATAACGTTTTTTATAAAAACTTTTATTATTGTGTAAAAATGTATACAAGTTTGTAAAAAAAAATATATGGGTTAAGGGAGAAAAAATGGTTGTAGAAATTGAACGGGTTTGGAATCTTTGTCCAGAATGTGGGAATCAAACTATCTCTATTCAAGAGAGGGGAGAGACTGTATGCAAACATTGTGGGTTGGTGGTAGGCGAGAGAAATCTAGATGTTTCTCATAGCGGAATTCGAGCCTATACAAAACAAGAAAAAGAAAAAAAGGAAAGAACAGGTAGTCCAATGTCGGTTCTAATGCCTGATATTGGGTTAAGTACTGTTATCGATAGAAAAAAGATAAAGAATCCTAATCTGAGAAGAGCGGCTAAGTGGAATACACATTTGACCTGGGAAAAAAGAAATATGCTCATCGCAATTACGGAACTTAAGCGAATTGGGACAAACTTAAACTTCCCAGAAAGAGTCAAGAAAGGAGCAGTGAGACTTTACAAAAAGGTCTTTAAAAGGAATCTATTGCGAGGACGATCTATAAATGGAATGATCTCGGCATGTGCTTATTATGTATGTAAGGAAGAGAAAGTTCCCATAACTCTTCAAGAAATTTTAGAAGAAGCTTCTATTAGCGATAATATCGTAAAGAAGTGCTATAAAATTTTGGTAAGAGAATTGAAACTAAAATCACCCAATATAGATCCTATATCCTTAATACCGCGATACTGTGCGGAGTTAGGACTGACGATAGATGTTGAGAAAGAATCCATAAAAATGTTACAAAATTTTATGGCATCTCATTCGATCTGCGGTAAGGATCCTAAAGGATTATGCGCTGGAGCTATTTACTTAGTTGCTAAGCTCAAAAATCAAAAAGTATCTCAGAAGGAAATCTCCGGGATTATTGGAGTCACCGAAGTTACTCTTCGGTCCAGATATAAAGAGTTATTAAAATCTATTTCATTTTCTTTCGAATAAACCTTTTCATTCCTTTTTCTTTTTCTTAACCTTCTTATTTTATTCTTAATATAAACGCATTGAATTATTTTTGTCGAAGATGTTGTCTAATTCGTTTAGCTTGTTCTCTAAACCAAGGGGAAGTATGAGCGAAAAATTTTTGATATCCTTCACAATAATAAGTTCTTTTTGGATGAGGATTATCAGGGAAGATCCTATCCTTTATACACCCTCCATAACATAATTTGATCCATTGACAGTTCCTACATTCTTTAGATAAATCTCTTTTATAATTGAGAAAAGTAGTATCACGTGCATGCTTTATTTCAGAGAAGGTATCTTTATTTAAATTTCCCAGTTTATATTTTTTTTGTACAAAAAAATCGCATGGATAGACATCCCCGTTATGTTCAATTAATAAATAATTAGCGCAATTTTTCTCCAGAGTGCAAAAGCCTTGGTTTTGCCCGAGATAACTGCTTAATAGAGCATTAAAGATTCGAATCGATGCTTGATTTGGATTCTTAACCCAAATATCAAACAGTTCACATAAAAACTTTCCATATTGGTTCATATTAATAGAAAAAGAAGCTTTTTTACCGGATGCGTCGGCTTCTAACGCGGGTATAAATTGTAAGTGCCTAAAATCATTTTCTAAGAAGAATTGATAGATCTCCTTGACGCGATTTACGTTTGCCTTGCTTACTACACATAAAATATTGAATTCCACTGAATTTTGCTGAAAAAGCTCAGCTGCGTTCATAACTTTTTTCCAAATTGATTTTCCCCCAATTGAGCGTCGGTACCTATCATGGGCATCCTTAGGGC
>WJKD01000500.1 GCA_014729315.1 Promethearchaeota archaeon
ATTCATTTATAACGCTCAGAAATCCTATGCCGCTTCTAACAACCAGGCACAGTCCGTAATCAACAAAAACGACGAATGGCAATTTGGCTACGACCAGTCCGTGAATTACAGGGATTTGTATATCATTATGGCTGAAAATTATTTTGCGTTGAAAAATTATTCACAAAGTCTTTCCTTTGTAAAATTACTTAATCCGGATTTCTCTGCTGACGTGAATACAATCACCGGCAAATCGAAACTGGCAGAGGAGATTGAAAGGTTATTGGGTGCTATTTAAGTGAATAGTAAATGGAGAATGGTGAATAGAGAATGGCGGAGTGCAAGTCGCTTTATGGACTGCGAGCGTGAGAAACATTTGGAAATGTATACGAGAGAAGAGCAAAAAAAGAAACGCGGTGACGATTATTTGTATTTTTTCAGCAATTCAGTCAATTCAAAAATTTTTTTCTTCTGAGTTTCTGACAACGGACTATTTTTTCGTTGCAGCCAGGCATCGATTCCCTCAAAATTCCAATTTATCGAGATGTCTAAATTTTTATCTATTGTTAAATGATCGTAAGATTTATTTTGAGAGATTTCAGAAATCGATTTCAAATAACTGTAAAGTAATTTATCCCTATCATTTGTTTTTAATAAATCTTCCTTTTCTATTAATAACGTTTCGCATTTGTTGAATTGATCTGTTAAGATATATAATTCAGCTAAATCACGAACAGCACTTGCATTGTTTGGATCTTTACTAAGAAAATCACTATATATTTTAACTGATTTATTGTAACTTTCAGTTGCTTTTTGGTAATTTTCTAATGTTAGATAAACGAAACCTAAGCCGAAATACCCCCCTGAGTACTCTTTGTCAATCTTGACTGCGTTTTGGAAATTTTCGAGCGATAACTTTAACTTATTAAGCTTGTAGTAAACATATCCTAAATTTCGAAACGCCCATTTATGTTCAAGATCGATTTTGATAGCTTTTTCATAATTCTCAATGGCTTTGGGATATTCTTCTAATTCTTCATAAGCTAATCCTAAATTATTATAAGCATCCGCATAATTTTTATCAACATCAATTGCCTTTTGATAGTTTTCAATGGCTTTGCCATATTTTTTGAGCTGGCGATAAACACCCCCCAAATTTGCGAATGCCCATTTGTGTTTTGGATCGATATCAATGGCCTTTTCAAAATTTTCGATGGCTTTGGGATAGTCCTCTAAATCCCTATAAACCAGTCCTAAGTCGTTTAAAGCATGAGCATATTTTTTATCTATTGCAATTGCATTCTGGTAGTTCTCGATAGCTTTTTCAAATTCTTTAAGCTGGCGATAAACACCCCCCAAATTTGCAAATGCCCATTTGTATTCAGGATCAATAGTAATAGCTCTTTCAAAATTTTCGATAGCATTGGGATAGTCCTCTAAATCTGCATAAACCAGTCCCAATCCATTAAAAGCATAAGTATAATTTTTATCTATCACAGCTGCTTTATGATAGTTATCGAGAGCTTTGTCGAACTCTTTTAGTCGATGATAAACATACCCCAAATTTGCAAATGCCCAATTATATTTGGGATCGATCGTAATGGCTTTTTTATAATTTTCAATAGCTTTGGGATAGTCCTCTAAATCCCTATAAACCAGTCCTAATGCGTTAAAAGCATAAGCATAATTTTTATCTATCGCAATTGCTTTTTGAAAGCTCTCAAGGGCTTTGTCAAATTCTTTCCGGTTACGATAAACATCTCCCAAATTTAGATACGCCCATTTAAATTCAGGTTCGATGGCAATAGCTCTTTCATAATTTTCTATGGCTTGCGTATAGTCTTGCAGATCAACTTCATATATAATACCCAGTTTATTAAAGGTTTCTGGAAAATCAGGAGCTATCTTAATTGCAGCACTATAAAAAGATATCGCTTTTTTATAATTTTTCAAAGCTCGAAAGGAATCACCGATTTTGAGCAATGAATTTTTGTAAATTTTACCATTTGGTTCGATTTTTTCATAGTACTCAATTGCATCAGTGTAGTTGCCCTTTTTATAATTAAGTTCAGCTAATGGGAAATAAATATCGTGGGACAAATCTTTATGACTCTTTCCTGACTCTTCATATATTCTTTTCAAATTAATCAAGTCGTTGATTTCTATTGTTATTTCATCGAATGAGACATTCTGATCTGAAAATATTTTTTCAAAATAGCGATCCCCGATTTCCATTTCCGGTACATTTTCCCTTTCACTGAGATCGCGGCGAAACTCTGAAAAATCAGCAGGTTCATCGAAAGATAGACGAAAGATAAACCAACTATAGATATCTTTCGCCTGCTTGAATAGCAAATCGTCAGTTGGTTTATCTATGAGGAAAATGGTATTGCGTTTTCCGTCATTAAATCCTTCGCGACTGAAATTGAACAGATTCGCCCATTTATTTCTTTGATTTTTGTCCGCGGGAATAATTTTTTCTAAATTTTTTAATAAATAGCTGGTTATATTATTAAAGGTTGTCTTATGATTATTAAAAAGTTCAAGATATGCCCTTTCATGGCAGCGACTGAAATCAATTACTTTTAAATATTGCTCAACATTTTTTAAATGATGTAAAATAGCACATTGCATAAGTGGAGTGTCATAAGTAACCAGTGCAAAATTATTTTCAGCGTGTTTGATAAAATCTTTCAAATCCTCAATTTTTTCTAAGAATGTTCTCATTAGAACAACTCCTTAAAAATGGGATGTGGTTCCTGCCAAATTTCATCATTTTGATATTCAACAATCAATAAATCTTGCATCATTTCCAAAGGTATTAAGCTTTCTTCGGTTGTCAGTTTATAGATGGATTTATTTTCTTCTATTTGAGTTAATATTTTTTGTTTCTCCCCTGATTTATCCATCATTGATCGTTTAAAATCGTTCGCTATGGTATGGGCAGCAGAATGAATATTATCTTTAATTATACGACCTGAATCTTCACCTCTGTTCCTTTTTGCCAAATAACTGGCTTCGGTTAGGATCGTAAACAGGTGGCGTAGTACGCCGCCACAGAGGTTAACCGCATAATCCAGCGCTTCCTTCGTAATGAGATTATCATCCATTCTATGAAAGATAATTTTGTGGAGCGAATTTAATCCTTCTTCAGATGGCTGGTTATTCTTATGGTGAATTTTAATCATATTTAATGTATACACATAAGAAAATTCATTTCTCAGCGCCGGTCCGCCTGATGCATACATTAAAGGAATTGGCAATGTATAAATGATATTGGCACCAATTTCCAGCAAGATTCGATTGGAAGTATCAAACATTTTTTTAATGATTATTGGCTGGAATTTATCAAGATCTTCAACAATTAATAGAATTTTTCGTTCTTGTAAAGCAGCACGAATTTGTGCTAGAAGAATATTGCAACGATGGCGGAGTTCATCGATTCGATTTTCAATTTTTTGCAGTGTTTTTTTCCGGCTCTCGACGTTATATTTGAAATAACTTTTGATCTGTGATAAAAGTTTTAGAAATGGAAAATTAAAACCGGCTTTTACTTCTGCTTCCAGTGCTGTACCCAAGTCAGTCTTTTCTTCTTCTTCATACGTTATTTCATATGTCCACTTGTATATAGACTCCATTAATGTTTTATCTAATTTCAAATCCTGGTCTAAGGCTTGTTGATACAACCTTTCCATCATTAGAATTAACAAGCTTACGGTGTTAATTCGCTGGCTTCCGTATTCTTGAACCACTGAGAACGAACATATCCAAAAATTAGAGGCAATATCGGGTAACTGAGAAAGTCTGTATAGTTCTGTTGATTTCCCACAGCCTTTATGTCCGATTAATGCAACCTTCGTTCGTTCTTCCATATTTTCAATCAAGTGATCGACTAGTCTATCCAAGTGATAAATGCCGCGTGCTTTATCACATTCGACATAGTAATCGTCGAAATTAGTATCGTCGAGCGGTTTCGCAGAAAATGTGCGAGAAATGTCTGTAAGCTTTTTTGCTTTTTTCATCTAAAATTTAACTCCGGTTAAAAAAGTTAATCTAAATGATACTTTCTTTTATTAATATAGAATATTTAATACTTTTTGTCAATAGAAATCTTATACTCTTCAGGTCGACACACTTACAGTTGATAAAGGAACTGCATTCCAACTCCCCTTGTCTTATCTCAAGCGGTTCATAAATGAATTTATCGTCAACGCGATAGTACGATCATGGTTTCTGTTTGCAATTGGTGATTCGTCATCTCGCAGAAAAGTCGAGTATCTCAATAAAAAAACCTCTCAAAACTGAGAGGTTTTTAATTTGCTTTCTGTTCGAATTGTTTTTAATCGCTTGCCATGATAAACAGCGGTTTGGATTCGAAGCTCTTGTAATATGGTCTCAGGCGGTCGGTGTTGTAGTATTTGCCAACATCGACGACTTTCTTGAAACTGGTCACGACTTCGATG
>WJKD01000501.1 GCA_014729315.1 Promethearchaeota archaeon
CCATATAGATTACGATACAGTTGATTTACATTCTGATAGAGCAAGTGAATTAGGTATTCACGGAAATAGTATCGTAGTTAATGGCTCCAGAAAATTTTCTTCATCATACTCATTAAAAAGACAATTACCAAATATACTTGAAGAATACGGATTAATAGAACAATAAAAGAATAAATCCAACATATCTTATTGAGGTGATTGAAGTGAAGAAAATTACGATTCATATTAGTATCAATCTTCGTGGTTTACAACAAGGAAAAAGATTTGAAGTAAAAAGTGATGACGATGCGAACATTGTGGAAACTTTAGCATTAGTGGATAAAAAAGATATGGAGAACCCAGACGATTCAATATTTCCACTTTTTGACGGTTATATACGCAACTATTTACAATTGATTTGGAACCCTAAAGAGAACAAAATCTACGACGATATTGGTATAATGCCTTATGGACCAAATGAAGAGGGAGATCTCCGAAAATTCATGCCCATTCGAGATAATATTGAATTCAACCTCTATCCCAATAGTTACATCGATATCCAACCCGATTCAGGGTGTTGATGAGAAAAAGTTAAAGAAAAACTTGATATTGGAGAATTTAAGCGAATTATAAAAATGAAATACGGGAGTAAACACAAATCTTTTGCTCATTACTTTAAGAATTAAAAAAATTAGTAGGTATGATGTTTTGTGAAAAATTTTAGCATAAAACTGACCTTAGGATTGTCTCCTAAAATTAAACCGATTAGAAGTAATAACTGAAACCAATACAAAACATATTTAATATGTAATAAGGATTGATTGAAGACCAGTTATAGTAAAATTATAATGCGTAGAAGATTTTATAAGTGAGAACAGAAAATCTGATATAACCTGGGATATTCTTATAAAACAATCCCCTTTTCTCTCAAGTATTCAATTAATTCTGATGAGGTTAACCAAATTATCTCTTTTGATTCCTTTAATTGTTCGAAATGTCTAGTATTGCCCGACCAAATTGGACATTTTAGGTATAATGAAACCGCTATAAAAGGATAATCTTCTTTATGGATTATTAAATCTTTAGCTTTTTCTAGAAATTTATTATAATTTTCATGAGGGACATCGATTATATTATATTTTTGAAGTAATTCACTTATATATTCTTTATTGTACCCCATTTTATCGATTAAATTCCTTAATATTTCTTCCTTAAAAACAGTGGGAGCAAATAAATGAATCTTTTCTTCAATGCTTAATTCTAAAATCTTTCTCTCAAGACCAGAATCATTATACATCGCAGAAAAAAAGATATTTGAGTCAATAACTAATGGAATCATTTCCTAATCTACATCAATCCGCGTTCTTTCAAGATTTCCTTCCTAATTTCTAATCCCGATTTTATTATATCTCCGAGAGTTAAACCTTTTTCTTCCAATCTTTGCCTAAAATCCTTGCTAAAATCGTCAATAAATCTCTTTTTAGCCTCAACGATTAATTTTTTTAATAATTCGTCCATAGATTTGAGTTTATAATGCTGCTTCAATCTTTTAAGCTCCCGTTTAGTATCTTCTTTGATAGAGATAGTAGTGATTGTCATAGATTAATAGTTTAATTAATTTATTAATTAATATAATAATGATTTTATTTCAAATAAATTTAAACTAATTTAAAACAAAAACCAGAAAAAATGTAGAAAGGAGATTTAATAATTACTTTCTCGGGTAGAAAGGACACCTATTACCATGACATTGTGGATTCATGTAATGAATTTCACAGCGTCCAATCATCTTTTCTTTTGGTAAATTAAAATCGATATTGTTTAATGTTTTGACTGCTTGTTCTAAGGCAGTGTAACCACTTAATCTGCAGCATCTTGGCCCACCTAATTTTCCAATTCTTTCATTAGCTTGAATTGCAGCTTTAAAAGCCTTCGAACGAGCTTGATCGTGAAACGGTGTTGCTCTTAACACGATGCTAATTGCGATTCCCAATCCTGAACCACCACCGCAAGTTCCACAGAAACCACATCCTCCCGCGGGAATTTTCAGTCCTCTTGTATATGCTTCTTTAATATCGACATCTTCAAAATCATATCCATTATTTTTGAGTGAGGCGATTATTACAGCGGGGACCAATCCGTGATGCCAGGGACCATGGAAGGGTAATTCTTCTGAGGCAGTCCATTTCTTTCGTAAGTCCTCTATAATTTCTTCAAATAATAATACCGGATCTTTTTCTGTTTTTTCTAATACGATTGGTAATATAATCCCCATGAAAGTCTTATAATCTTCCATCGTTAAATTATCGTAATCTAGTGCCGTTTCCATAAAGTTATCGTAATAGGGGATTTCTTTACATTTTTCAAATTCTATATCATCCATGATATCATTCCTTCTCGATATAACTTTTTGAGTAGGATAGTTATTTTTCATTTTTAACTTTTTCGAATCATTTCGATGTTTTTCTAAATAAACTTATATAACTCACAATACTACATAATATAAATGAGTGAAGATCGATTTCAAAAATACATAGAAGATATTGAACCTACTCTTACTTGTGAAAGATTCCTTGATAAATACAAAAAGGAAGTCGAAGCAATCAAGAAAAGGAAAAATTATGATAAACATTTAAATTATTTTAAAGCTCTATCAAGTGAACTACGTGTTCTTATATTTAATCTCCTTCAAAAACATCCTATGTGCACGTGCGCGCTTTCAAAAATATTTAATAAATCTGAAGCCACAATCTCTCATCATCTCAAAAAATTAGAAGATGCTAAATTAGTTATAGGAAAGAAAGAAGGATATTATACGCTTTATTACACAAAACATTCGTTCACTAAAGAATTAAAAAATATGATTATACATTCAGTTAACGTTTAAATTCAAGTTTTATTTCTTTCTTTTAACCAATCCTTTATTTTCTCATCTATAGCGTCGCGAGCGTCTCTAAATTTTTCTAATCTCTCTTCATCAGACCCCTCGAATGCAGCGGGATCTCCGATCGGCCAATAAAGACGAGTAGAAACTCCAGGTATCGTAGGACATAACTCTTCAGCTTTTTCACAGACAGTTATCACGATACCAAAATGAACTTTTCCTAAGAAATTTTTCAATCGTTTTGATGTGTGATTTTCCAGACTTATACCAACCTCTTCCATAACCTTTTTAGTCATAGGATGTATTTCCTTCGGCTCAAAGCCTGCACTATATACATTAAATTGGTCCTCTGCGTATTTTCGCGTAAAAGCTTCTGCCATCTGGCTTCGGGCTTGATTATGTGTGCATAAAAAAATAATATTCGTTTTTTTCATTTAAATCCCAAATTTTTTGAAAATAAGTTTTTTTGAACAATTATTTGAATCAATTTATCGTTAGTTCTATAAAAGAATTTACTCTATAAAATATATAAATAATAATCATTTACAAATACATAAAATAACAGAAATGGACTTTTTTACGCATCTTCTAATTGGAGCTCTCCTTAGCGTTTTTGTTGTAAAGCCATTTGGTTCAGAATTTATTTTACTTGCTATGTTCATGGCGATCTTGCCTGATCTCGATGTTTTTCTCGAATTCTCTAAAAAAATCCGAAGTTCACTAATGCTTTCGCATAAAGGAATGTCTCATTCAATATTTACAGGTCTCGCATTATCAGCTATTGTAGGATTTTTTTTGTCAACCTTATGGTCTGAATCACTTTTCTTAGTCTGGATCACAGGCTTTTTATTCTATTCCCTCCATCTTTTCTTAGACTACCTTGGGGCATCTAAAATTCCTTTATTTTACCCACTTACTAAAAAGAGATTTAGATTTATCGTGGAACGGGCGATAAACCCTTTAATGATGCTTGTCTCGATATCAATAACGATTGTTTATTGTATACTATTCTTCGTCGCGCCAAGGATATTTTATTCAGAAACTTTAAGCGTTCTAATATTCATGCTTTTTATTATTTATTTTTTATATAGAGTTCTCTCTAAAATTGTGATTCAAGCTCGATTACCCGAGCATCAGCGTTATATTCCTGGGATATTACCTTTTACCTACACGATTTACGAAATAAAAAAATCGAAGTTCTCTTTTGATTATAGACTAATTAAAAAGAGGCAATTTAGATCTAAAGAAATCGATCTCGTGAATTCCTCTATCGTTAAAGGTTCTCTAGAAATGGAGTTATTAGAAAAAGCATTACTAATGAGGTTCAGATATACTTTTTTTCTTAAATGGGAGGCATTAATCCCTATTATAAAACAAGACGATAAACATATTACAGTAATTCTTTTTTTAGGAGAAAGTTTCGCCCGAGAAACAGCTTATTATTTGAAGATGCTCGTGTTAAATGACTCACTGGAGATAATTGAGATATCGGATGGATTTGACAAGGTTTTTAAACTTTAATTTGATCTCTGAGGTTAAATTTCAAAAATCATGCTCGTTCCAGCGTAAAAATCGTGAAATGTTTGCTCTCCAAAATAATCCTTGAAATAAGATATCGCCTTATCTCCTGTACAGTGGTTCAAAAAGAGATAGGGTGAATCGTATTTACTTTCGAGGGTTTTGGCAATTCTATTTAATTTCCTTTTAGAAAACCGCAATAAATGCATCCCTCCCATTACAGCAAATATTTTTTCCCGAGGATGATATTTGCTAAGTTTTGCACACGTATTGAGTATTCCGGCGTGGCAACACCCCGACATCATCACTAAACCTTCCTTTGTATGTAAAAGGATTGATAAATCGTCCAATAACAAATCTCTCTTCCATTTGCCGTTCGTTTCCGTTGTCGTGAAAAAACTTGTTCCATCCTTCTCCG
>WJKD01000502.1 GCA_014729315.1 Promethearchaeota archaeon
ACACCGGGAAGACTTTTCACAACACCAATGGCGCGCGCATCTATGGACAACTGGGAGATCGTCTCGGTTTTTTTATTGATGCCCGGGACAACAAGGAATGGGGCACGAAAACATACCGCCTCGGAAATTATACGCTCCCCGGACTCGGCTTCGTCCGGGCAACGTCGCCGGATTTCATCTATCACGATGAAACTGATGCCTATCTAAAGCTCGGGTTCAAATATATCGATCTGGTGTACGGCAAGTTCAAAAATTACTGGGGACAGGGATACAGCGGCAGCCTGATTTTATCGGATGTGGCGACATCGTATGATCAATTCAAATTTGATGTTCTTTACAAACGATTTAAATTCACCAGCATTTACGGGTTCCTGATCGATTATCGGGATTTTAAAGGAGACAGCCTGCAACAGCGAAAATACATGGCTGCACACCGGCTGGAATTCAGCCCGTGGAACTGGTTGACGCTCGGACTGTCAGAAGTGGTCATTTTTAAGTCACGTGAATTCGAGCCATCGTATCTGAATCCGGTGATGTTTTACCGCAGCGCCGAACATTTTCTGGGCAGCCCGGACAACGTGATGATGGCGCTGGATTTCAAGGTGCTGCCGGGAAAGAACCTGAAACTGTACGGCGAGCTTTTACTGGATGACGTAACCAGCAGTAAATTAGGCACCGATTATTTTGGCAATAAATGGGGCATTTTAGCTGGCATTTTTTTTGCTGATTTTTTGACACTTGACAATTTTGATCTGAGGTGTGAGTACGTAAAATTAAGACCTTATGTGTATTCGCACGATAACTCGCTCTCGCATACACATTACGCCACCTCACTGGGACATGCCATCGGCCCCAATTCTGATGCGCTGATTACAAAATTGAATTATCGCTTCTCCCGGTTCCTGAAATGCGGGCTGGAATTTAGCAAAATACGTCATGGCGCGAACGACGGACAAAAAAATAACGGTGGCGACATTGACCGTTATTTCCGGCCGCAGGACAGTATCGATGCGCCGTTTTTAGGCGGTGTGCGGGAGGCGACAAAAGTGATTGGCGCGGATGTTCGCTATGAGGTTTTTCGGAACCTGTTTCTGGAATCGAAATTACTGTGGGAAAATTTTCAGAAGGCTGACCAATCAACAGTCGGGCAAACGACTTTTTATTTTTCGCTGGGGATTAATTATTAGCCGAACCATATATGAAAAAAGTATTGACGATTTTTGGTACGCGACCTGAAGCTATAAAGCTTGCTCCAGTGGCTTTAGAACTGAAAAAATATTCGGATAAAATAGAATCATTAGTTTGTGTAACAGCTCAACATCGTTTGATGTTAGACCAAGTATTGAGGCTGTTTGGATTGGTTCCGGATTTTGATTTAAATTTAATGCAACCTGATCAAACTTTATTCGATTTAACCTCTGATGCTATTAGGAGTATACAAAAAATAATTGAAAAAGTAAGACCAGATATTATTTTAGTACAGGGAGACACAACAACTGCATTTGTTTCTGGTTTGGCTGCATTTTATAGTAAAACTATTTTAGGTCATGTTGAAGCCGGGTTAAGAACTGGAGAAAAATATAGTCCGTTTCCTGAAGAGATAAATAGGAAATTAATAGCGGTCTTAGCGGATTATCATTTTGCTCCCACGCAACGAAATAAGAGTAATTTGTTGGCAGAAAACTATCCAGAGGAAAAAATATTTGTTACAGGGAATACGGTCATCGACGCATTACAAATAATTGCCGAAAAAGAACGACCACTGACCGGTTTTGGACTCGACAAGATAAATATAAACAAAAAAATAATTTTAATTACCGCACATCGTAGAGAAACTTTTGGCGTTTACCTTCAGGATATTTGTCATGCTTTAATTGACATTGCAAAAACAAGAAGCGATTGTGAAATCGTTTTTCCGGTACATTTAAATCCAAACATTAGGCAACCAATCAAAAAGTATTTAGATAAAGTACCGCATATTCATCTGTTGGAGCCAATAACTTATGATTTGTTTGTTAGCCTAATGAAAAAATCATATATTATTTTGACCGACTCAGGTGGTATTCAGGAAGAGGCGCCCGCTTTAGGGATTCCGGTATTAGTTCTCAGAGAGGCGACTGAGAGGTCAGAAGCAATAAAGGCAGGCACAATTAAACTTGTCGGTAGAAAGCGCGAAGTTATCATTGATGAAATAAATTTACTATTGGACAATAAAATACATTATAAAAAATTCGCCCGGGCAATTAATCCTTATGGCGATGGCAAGGCAGCAAGTAGAATTGTTAATCACGTTTTTAAAATTCTTAACTTGAGTAAATAGAAATAAAACCAATCATGAAACAAAAAAGCAGCAAAAATATAATATTAAAGAACCTATCATGGATTGTATTCGCTAATATTATTGCAAAACCATTTTGGTTTTTATTTCTGATGATTTCAGCTCGAATTTTAGGCCCGGAAGATTTTGGCAAGTTCAATTTTGCCATTTCTTTTGTTATGATTTTCTCGATTTTATATGAACTGGGTATGGATTTGTTTACTGTTCGGGAAGTGTCGATTAACCGGCAGCAAAGTGAAAAACTGCTCGGCAATTCGCTGATTATTAAAGTAGCTCTTATCCCGATGGTTTCCTCGCTGATTATTCTCGTTGCCAATTTGCTCGGTTATTCGGATGTCACCATTCAGGCGGTTTATTGGTCGATTCTCTATGTTATGTTCATTACGACAGCCAATTATTTACGGTCATTTTTCCGTGGATTTGAAAAGATCAATTACGAAGCGGTTACTGTAATTTTTGAAAAAATAGTCCTTTGCTTTTTGGGCGGTTATGCACTGGTCTTTAGTTCAGGCGTGATAAATCTTTTCAAATTATTGACTGCCGGAGCTCTGTTGTCCAGTATTTTCACGGCGTCGCTGTTATTTATTAAATTGGTTAAGCCGAAATTTTCTTTCGACTTTTCTTTGATGCGTGGAATTTTGAAAAAAGCCATGCCCTTTGCGTTGATGAATATTTTCATTTTAATCTATTTCCGCATCGACATGGTGATGCTTTCGCTGATGAAAAATGAGACGATCGTCGGGCTATACAGTTCAGGATATCGCATCATGGAAATGCTGCTGATTATTCCGGCAATTTTGATGATACCGATTTACCCGGCTATGTCTCGGCTGACAGTCAATGACCGATCAAAATTCCGGGAACTGTCTCAAATTTCTGTGAAAGGAATTCTGCTGATCTCCTTGCCGGTTACGCTGGTCATATTTTTTCTGGCTAATATTTTTATGCTGCTTTTTTACGGTGACTCGGAATATTTATTAGCGACAGGTGCATTAAAAATATTGGTTTTCGCTCTACCGTTCAACGGGCTAACGACTGTTTTTGCTACTATGCTGGCAGCCAACAACAGACAACTTTTGACAACGCGCAACTCAGGTATTTGTGCGGTTTTTAATATTGTGCTGAATTTCAGTTTAATTCCAAAATACGGATTTATGGGTGCGGCTGCTGCAACGCTGGCAACCGAAGTATTGTTAACCGCCCTGAGTTACCTGGCTGTTTTTAATCGTCTAGGTGAAAAAATCTGTCCGGCTTATATGGTGAAATTTTTGGTGCTGACACTTTTTGTTCTGTGCGTAAACATAGTTTTTCAGATTTTCGGTCTGTCAATATATATTGTTTCGTTTATTTCGTTCTTATGTTTCGTTGGAGGATTGTTCTTTCTCAATCTTTTTGAGGTCAGTTTGTTGAAACAGCTTTTGCCAGGAACAATTCGCCAATAAAAATGAGCATTAAACAAAAAAGATGAAATTAATGAGAATTGGGCATATCACAACATTTTACAAACCGCTCTGGGGCGGGCAGGAAATTTACGTCAATAATCTGTACCATGTCTTGCAGGAACAAGGATTTTTACAGCGAATTTATCAATTCGATACCGGCGTTAACGAACCGCAGATTGTCAGGTTAGCTCCCATGAAACGGCTCAGAAAAAATATCGGGCTTGGTCTGGCTTTTAATTTGTCTCTGACGTCAAAGCTCAAAATGTTACAGAAGGAGGATGTGCTGATTGTACATTATCCGATTCACTATTACCCAATTTCCTGGCATAAAAATAGTATTTTGTTGACCCATGGCGTGACCTGGGATTGCAACACTGGCTGGAAAAAAATTATCAAAAAAAACATCGATGCGATCGCTTTTGCTGCGAGTAAAAAATTTGTCGCCAACGACACCTTTTATTACCGGGAAATGGGATTGAACATTCAGCCGGGAACAGGCTTTTTTTCTGAAGTCTCAGCGAAAAAATGGTTTATTCCAAATTGTGTTGACGTGTCCAGATTTCAGCGGATTCAGCCAGATAAAAGATTGTTTAAAATGAATCTGATTCTGGTGCCGAGAAATATTACCTATGACAGGGGCATTCATCTTGCAGTGTTAGCGTTTGCTAAATTTGTCCGACGTTATCCAACGACGCGTCTGGCGTTGGTGGGCGATACGTTTGAATTTGTAAGAAAAGGTGAAAGCTACAAGCGCTATCTCAAAACGCTTATTTCAGAGCATAAGCTGAACGACAGAGTCATTTTTCTGGGTAGAATTCCATGGTACGAAATGCCTAAGATTTATTCTTCGTCTCAAATGACATTAATTCCATCACTGGGTGTTGAAGGGACTTCACTCAGTGCATTGGAAAGTATGGCTTGTGGAACAGCAA
>WJKD01000503.1 GCA_014729315.1 Promethearchaeota archaeon
GGAAAAATCCCCTCTAATTATTACTCCTTGATAAACGACATTATCAGGTCCCATTTTTACATCTCCAATTATCCACGCGGATTCAGAAATCCAACACGAGGGATCAATTTCCGGAGCTTTAACCTTACCATCAATTTCTATTGATATTATAGGCATATTTTTTTTCCGAATTATTTTGAGTATTTTTAATTTTAGTACGAATAGAAAAATTGTCTAGTATAAATTATTTATTAACAGAGAAATGAATAGTCCTAATGATAAATATTAATTTGTCACGGGGATATAGGAAAAGAATAATAAATAGAATATATTTTTTAGATTATCATTTGATGGAAGACTGAAATGGTCTGGTAGTCCAGCCTGGATAGGGCGCTGGCTTGCGGAGCCAGATATCTGGAGTAAATTGTATTCCAGAATGGATATCGAGGGTTCAAATCCCCCCCAGACCATTCAAAAAAAAGCATCTAATAAGGCAGAGATATCATTTACCTCTAATTTGCTCCGAATCTTAATTTCTTTTTCGAAGGGAAATTTGTACATCCTCTTACATAATATCGTTTCCATTCCGATTTCATGAGCTCCCATAATATCAGCGTGCTCATCTCCACACATAAGACACGATTCTGGCTCGTTTTTGAGTCCTAATTTATCTAAAGTATAATAAAATATTCCAGGATCAGGCTTTCTCATCCCATATTCAGCGGAAGTCGTAATTGCATCAAAAAGATATAACAAATTATATTTTTTTAGTAGATTTACAATCAAAGGATGAAAAGAATGGTTAGACAACACTGCTAACTTAAGGCCTTTTATTTTTGACAATTGGATCAAAGTCTCTTTTGTTTTTTCGAAAGGAACCCATTCATTCGCTTCTTCCGAATGATAAAGGCGAGCTAATTCATTTAATTGATCATTGGATAGAAGATTAATATCTTCTGTTCCACGTAGTTCCATAACTTCTAACACATGTTCAAAAATGAAAGTTGTGGGATATTCTTTTTTATTTTTCAACCCCTTTCGAAAAAAATTCATTCTTTTTTTATTAAAAATGGTTTTAAATTTTTTTATTTGACTAGAGTTGGTTATAATATCATTTTGTTCCAGATGATTAATTGCCTTTTCCAGACCGGCGTTGAAACATTCGAAATATTTGTCTACGGACGGGTTTCTAAAATAAAAAAGCGTAAATCCAAAATCGAAAATGATCGCCTTAATGTTCATATACTAATATGTAATAAATTACGAGATATTTAACTTTTCCATTATCCTTTATACGCAACCTCATTGCACAATAATACATTTTATTACGAATAATTTCTTGATCATAACTTAAGATGTCGATGGAAAAGTGGCTGAAAGGAGACTCATCAAAAAAGAAAAAAACAGTCAATCTCGAAGAAATTTCAGAGGAAAAGATTAAGGAATTAAAAATTAAGAAGATTAGAACCTTAATTGGCGAAAAAAAAGAAACAGAAAAGGAAAAAGAGAAAGATAAGGAAGCGGCTTCAGAAGAAGACGAATTTTTAAATCTCCTAATCAGTTTTCGAGATTGGCTAATTAAAAGGCGTTATTTGAAAGGAGATATAGATAAAATTGCAATTTGGATTAATAATTTGAACGACAAACTTATATCCATGACTAAAAAAAATAGAGAAATAAACGACGAAGCAATCAAAAAAAGTTTAAAGGATAACTTTAAAGAAATTCCTCCAAAATTTTTGGACGAGAAAACCAGAATCGCACTTAATAAAGTTCTCCATAAAAGAAAAAGAAATGCTTCCGATACCTATTATTTGACAAAATTAAAAAAAGAAATTCAAAAAAGACTAAGGGAAGACCGCTATTATCGCATATTAGAAAAAGTCTTAGAGATAAAATAACATAAGGAGCGTAGTCATCTTTTAAATTTTGAAATTCAGCTTACTTAAAAATGAATTGTACTCTGGACTTAATTTTATGTCTGTTTTTTAGTTTCTATTTTGTTTTTTACTTTAGATATTACTTAGTTTAAAGAACCTTTTTATAATCCTCTAATGAGAAATTCGAGGATACACCTAATTGAGACAGCTTTAATATAAGTTCATGTAGGGAGATCCGTGCAATTTCAGCGGCTCTTTCCATTGAGATCTCCTTAAGGATGTATTGTTGAATTGCGAAGTTTAACCTTTCTTGTTGAAGCCCTTCAATTAGAATTTTTCTAACCAACGAAGATCGGTCCAAATTTTCTTCTTTCGCAAGTTCTTCAAATTCCTCGATTAAATTCTCATCTAATCTTAAGTTCATTTGTTTGGTCATATTATTTTTCCTCCTTAGTAGATTTATTCTCAATAATAGATTTAGCTTTATTCTTAAAGAAGTCTAAAATATCAGGTTTAATTAATTTTACACTAACTAAATTCATAAAAAATTTTTTAAATTCATTATAATTAATAATATCCCTTTCGAGTAAATCAAGTAATATTATTTCAGATGTTTTTGGGGTTAAGCCAAGAGTCAAAGCAAAATTAAATGCTTTTTGATCGTCGATAACGGGTATTCTATCACTATGAGAGCATGTTTCAATTACTTCCTTTTCACCTTTTCCCAAATTTTTAGTTGAAAATATATTTTTCAGCTCACTATTATACTTCTTTAAAATTTTCTTTTCTATATTATTTTTAATAATTTGTGCTTCTTCGAATTTTTCGATATCAGCAGTCGCCTCCTTAATAACCGTTTCGCTAATGATTATGTTTCCTAACAAAGATAATTTTTCCTTAATCTTAATTTTGGTTAAATAAATTAGAGAACATGCATCAAATACAAACTTTTTCATCAATAATTAAATAGCGATGCTAGCATTTATGATTAATGCTATACAATTTTACTCCTATAATTTTTTAAAAATTTTTCTCTTCAACTAAACCCGAATTCAATTTAAACTTAGTAAGTTTACTTCAATTCATAAAAAATAAATTAAAAGCACTTTTAATTAAAACAAAAACTCTTCAATTCTTAAAAATGTTGCTCATTTGTCCCATTGCTGGAGTGGGAAAGCGATTACAACCGTTTACCTATTCAAAGCCTAAGGCTTTCTTGAAAATTGCCGGAAAACGGTTAATCGATCACATCCTTCTCAAACTAAAAAAGACATTTCCGAAAGGAACGAATATATGCTTTATTGTTGGCTACAAAAAACGCCAAATTACTGAATATTTAATTGAAAACCATTCATATTATTTCAATCTCCAGTTTATCGAACAAAAACCGCTCGGTTATTCAGCTGGATCTCCGTATTTTTCAGGTTTAGGAGACGCTATCCTTTTAGCAAAAAAGTATGCGAAAGAGGACGATTGCTTCATATTTTTAAGCGATAGGCTCCCGATGGGAGATTATAGTTCAATACTTTTAAATTTCCATCAAGAAGAATGCGATGGTGTAATGAACGTAAAGAGAGTGGATAATCCTCAATTTTACGGCGTCATCCAACTTAACGAGGAAAACTTCATAAAAAAAATTGTTGAAAAACCTCAAGAGTTTATATCAGAATTAGCAGTTTCCGGAGCCTACGTGTTTGGCAAGAGAATGAGCAAGCGGATGTTTGAACTATTGGAAGAACAAAGTAAAATAAAGCTTAAAAACGGAGAAGAGCATCAAATAACCCCAATAATTCAAAATTTAATTAACGAAGGTTTTAAATTGAGGATTAACGAAATGTCCGAAGAGATTTTAGATTTTGGCAGACCAGAAAGTCTTATTGAAGGTAATAGATATTTACTTTCAGAAATGAAGTTAAACGATCCCACCTTCGAAAATTTAAAAAAATCTGATAAGATTATTGATTCCAGAATTATACCTCCGGTATTTATTGGTAAAAACACGAAAATTAAGGATTCCGTTATTGGACCGATGGTATCTATTGGAGACGATGTACTTATTGATAAATGTATTTTATCAAATAGCGTAATAGGTGATGCTACTCATCTTAAAAAGATTATCTCTTCTGAGACCGTAATCGGGGATTACACTATCTTAGAAGATTTGATAAAGCCTTCGATTATTATTGGAGATTCTTCTTATATTACCACGAGTAATCTAAAATCGTTTTGATACGGAAAAAATAAATTAAAATTGCGGAACAATTTTCTAAA
>WJKD01000504.1 GCA_014729315.1 Promethearchaeota archaeon
CCTCCTTCCGCTGGCTGCAAAACTGCTACACCATCAAAAAACCAGATGAGCAGGGCGTCTCCCTCGCACTAAAACTCACCGAAGACTACCTCCGCCAACTCGACGACGGCGCCTGCCGCGTCCACGGCGGCGGCTTTGCGGGAACGATTCAGGTTTTCATGCCCACTGGTGTGGTGGATCGATATGTGCGCGAAATGGAAGCGGTGTTTGGGGAGAACACCGTGCTGGTGCTCAATATCAGGGCGGTGGGGACAGTAAAGCTATGATTACCCCAAACGCATGTACAGGAACCTGCGGACGATCATCTACACTCTCAGTTCAGCGATCGTCATTTTCATTGTCTTTTCACAGTTCGGGATTTTGGTGTAGGTTTTTAGGTTTGGAAAGAGCTCTGGGGAATTGGGGCTCTTTTGGGCGTTGTTCCAACCTTTAAAACAATAACAATAAGTCTTGAAATACTTTAGTTAAAGAAAACCGAAAAAAACGAAAATTTGGAATTGAGTCACTATTTATTAATTTTGTCTTTTCATTCTGTTGTCAAAATAAATGGAATATTTGGATGTTTCTTTTTTTACAATGAGATTAATAAATAGTTTTAATCAACTTATGTTCTAATTCGTAAAATTAGCTAAAAAATATTTTTAACGATATTATCAATAGCAGTATGCAAATCTTTTAATGTCCAGTTGTCGCATTTAACTGTAGCGTTTTTATAAGAATTGTTAGTTATATCAGCCATATTTACTGAAATAATGTACAAATTATCAATCTTGGCCACAAGTCCTGCAACAATCATTTTAGCTCGTAAATGTCTTCCGAGTTTTATAATATTGCTTTTTTTATTCAATGGTTCACAACCATTTATGCCTTCTTTTTTTAGAAGTTTAATAATCCGATTTCTTGAAATCCCTTTTGTATTTTTACCAATTTTGTCTTTAAGCAGATTGGTAAAATAGACTCCTTTTTCTGTGGAAACGTTACTCACTGAGAAGTCTAATACAACAATTGAATTATTATCGATTTCTAGTAAATTCCCTTTGCTGAATCCCCAATCTCTTTGGAAAAATATAAAAAGAAACGCAAACAAAAACAAATAAGATGCAAATCGCATGATGTTCTCCTAAGATGTTAGTTGGTGTAGAGCAATATTATATTCACAAGTATAAATGGCTAAAGATCTTGTGCTACTTAAAATATAAAAATACCTGAAAATGTCAATCTTAAAAAGATAAGTTACCAAAAAAAAATAATATGATCTTTTTTAATAAAAATTTAATAGCATTATATTTTAATATGTACTTTATCTCAAATATTATATATAAAAAAATAAGCGACAAATACGAATTCTTTATCAGCGCCACAAAAGATTGGCGATTTCTGCAATGGCACCGAAAATTACGATCCAATAAAGAATATCTCCTCCTTGCTCTCCTAATTTTGAAGATAAAATGTTCGGAATTTGTTCAATTTCATTTTCGAGATTTGCCTCTTTACCTATCTTAAGACTACGCAATTCGCTATTGAAGGAAGTTGTGAAACTCTTTTTTCCTATATGTATATATAAATCCCTAAAAATATTAGGATCGGTCAAGTAATGCTCGTTTTTTGATAACCTAATTTTATCTTTTTTAACGTTTAATAATGAGATTTCTCCAGATTGAATCGTACTTTCGTTAATTATTTCATTCTCTTTCTGAATAGAACGCATGAAATCAAGATTTTTAACATTAAATTTATTTACAACATTATCTGGATCTTGTGTAAATTCATCAAATAATTTGAACGTCACTCTACTTCTTAAAAGATTATTGACAAACAAAATCTTGAGATCCATTTCGTTAGGTGTGAGAGTAAATGATTTTGTTTTAGGAATTATTAATTTTCCCACTTTTAATTTAGGATGTTCGATGATGCATGGTTCAATGGTTATGTTATAATTATTGGGAATAATTATAACATTTTGAATATATGGTATTTTATATTTAAGGAACTCTTTTAATTCCATCTCTATGGAAATCGAGTCTTCATGTTTTTCAATAGCTATGTTCATTCCATTGATGACATCAAGCTTTTTTAAATTAATCTGTCCTTTAGTGGTAGAAATTGTTACATCAAAATGTTTTAAATTAGGAAGCGGCTTGAAAACTGTATAGCCAGCTAGTTTATATGAAATATCGCTATCTTCTACAGAAAATTCATTAACAAAAACCTTGAGTTCACTTATATTATTTAATTCTATCTTGCTCCCATAAAGATCCTCATCAATTAAGGGTATTTTATTAAAATCATTTACATTTTCTTCTAGAGAAAAATTTATTCTGCTCGCTATTACATTAAAATTGGTCTTAATTTTTTTTGGCAAGAGGGTTAAAGGTGCTATTAAGAACAGAATAAAAACAAGTCCATAACCAAATATGTCTCGAGATTCTTTTATTGGAGGAAGTAGATTTACGACTTCTGTTACATGAAGGTACACTATAAATAAATAAAGAAAAGGGATTACGATAGCTAGAATGTACTTCCTTCTATATTTTAATTTCGACCATAATCTATTAAAGAAGTTTTTAAACGCGAGTATTATAAGAAAACAGATAATTATGAAAGCAAAAATTTCATAAATTCTTTCTAAATACTTCCATAATTTATCGTTCTTAATAGATTGCTTAATTTGTGGCAATCTATGCAAAGCTTCTCCATTTTTATCATCAACTTCAAGAATTTTTTCATAGAGTTTTTTGGCTGATTCCCATTCCTTATTAGCAAAAGCAATTCTTGCCCCTGGATATAAAATATTTAAGTTTTTTATTTGAATAACAGATTGAATTTCATTTTGTGCACTTGAATAATTTTCATCATCTTCCGGTACTTTTTCGAAAAACCACTTGGCAAGGTCCCACTTGCTTTCTTGCTTGGCCATAATACCCAATTTATAAGAAAGTGTAGCATCTATTTGTTTTAGCTTCCTTCTCGCTTCTTTTTTTGAAGGATCTAGAAATACTACAGCATTAAATATTTTACGAGCTTTTTCCCATTCTGAAGTTTTTTCTTTATTAGCTAAAATTTTACCTTCTCTATATAAGCGACCAACTTCCGCATCGTACTCATTTTTGCCTAAAGCAGCGCTATAAGCATTGTTTGCCTCTTTTTTTTGTTCTTCGTTGTCTGCATTTTCTTTAGCTTTGTAATAATAATTAATTGCATTATCCCAATCTCGTCTTTGAGAATATTTTTTCCCTAGCTTCATATAAATGTAGTAAAGTTTTTTTCGCGCTTCGGTATTACCAGCGTGATTATTTATTATTCTTTCATATATTTGTTTCGCTTGTTCAAATTTATTTATCTCTAATAAACTATCAGCAATTTCAAAATTCCTCTTGAGTTGAATATTTTTCCTCTTTTTATTTTCTATATTATCAAGCTGTTTTTTAGCTTCCTCGTTCTCTTGATTAATGTTTAATATGGCTTTAATTTCGAGTTCTGCATCTTTAAACATTTTTCTACTTAGGTAAATTTCGCTTAGTAGTATAAATGTTTTAATTAACGTAGGATCTTTGAACTGTGCATCTAGTGGTATCTTTTTTCTATGACGAGATCCTGAAGCCAGTTGTGCAAACGCTTGTCCAAACTGAGCATCATCGTAAAGAATATAGCCTAGTTTGTAGTGCGCTCCATAATGAGTGGAATCTAATTCAAGCGTTTCGATAAACCTTCTCTTTGCGTCGAAAAATCTATCACACCTAAAGTAGATCGATCCTAAAGCATAATGTGCTTGTACTAAGTCCGGATTTTTACGCAGAGCGAGCTTTAGGCTGCTTTCGGCATTTGCATCCGTTTTTGGTCCACTTTCATAATAAGTAAGCCCTAATTTTAGTGCAACATCAGGATCTTCGGGATTTAATTCAATTATTTTTTTCCAAATTACTATTGCATCATTATACAATCCTTCTTCTTTTAGAGAATCAGCTAAGGTTTTTAGTGAGTCCATATTTGTTATGTGCATAGTATTTAAAGCCCTAGATTCATCTCGGAAATTTAAAAGGACTGAACAAAGAAAGATTAAAATGAATGACAGTTTAAAAATTAGAAAGCGGTTCATAGTTAACTCCTTTTAAGTGCCCTCAGAAATCCATATTCATGAGTTTCGATGAAATTGAAAATACATTAGGAATGAAATGATTTTTGATTTTGTTGTTCCCTCTGCGCTTCGCACACAGGGAACAAGCGAGTGAGCCGCCTTGTCTCGGTTCACGTTTTTTTGTCATCGAACATTTAGGGAACCTGCGAGTCGAGCAGACCGAGCGGCTCACTCGCTTGTTATTTGTGTTATTCCGATATTCTGGTTGCTTAAATACATAATATATAATTTATTTAAGATGGAAATGGAGGAGGCTTGGGCAATCGATCCTCTCTGTGATCACTTTCTCTTAAAATTGCATATGTTAAGATGGCTGCTGTGACAGCAAGTGCACCTCCACCAAAAATGAAGCAGTTACTTCCAATACAGTTGTAAAGCTTATACCACCACTTTTGAGGCGTTTTAGACCTAGTCATAAGAGTTTTTTCCTTAAAATCTATTTTGATACTATCAGCAATTAAATGTGCTAGACTATCTATTAGGAAGGGATAGTGTCGTGCCTGAGGTAAAGAACTAGTTGGCATTTTTACCGATATTTTGTTGATTTTAGAACTTTCAATATCTTTAACATTAGCAGTGATATAAAATGTTTTCTCAGTATTATAATATGAAATTTTGCCAGTGATTGCTTTTGTTATGCCTAGCATTTTGCACAAGTCGGTTGTATCTTTCGGTATTTTAGCTTTAATTATTATTTTTTGCAGTGAATCTTGCTCCAATATAGTTACTGGAAGGGAATTTTTAAGCTTTAAAGAAAGGCGTCGCGAAATTCGCTCTCCTTCTTCTTGAGGAAAATCTTCTGCTGCAAAATTAAATATCATTATTGGTGAGACCTCGTGTTTTATGGATATTTTAAATATACCACCATCATCCAAACCTGCGATTATCATTTCTGGTTTTTGAGGGTACTGAGTTAAGATATTAATTTTATAATTTGTAAGTCCAATATTAATATTATGCCAGCTTCTTCCTGCATCTCTACTTCGGAAGATTCCAGCTCTTGCTGTCCCTACAACAAGCATTTTTGAGTTAAGTGGATTGATAAGAAGTGCAGTTACAGTTTGGTGTTTAAGATTAGATTCAGTGTATTTTTCCCAAGTTGAACCTGAATTAACGCTAAGATGAAGTCCTTTGTCGGTTCCTGCGAATATTATATCAGGATTTATCGGATCAATTACTAAGGATGAAATGCTATTAGTAGCATATTTTTTATTAAATACAGCGATATTTCCGTCCCAAATTTCATTTTCAGCATTATATTTAAAAATTTCTCCCGAAAAGGTTCCGGCAAAAAGAATATTAGGATTATGGGGATCAAAAATAAGGCTTTTTACTCTTTTCCCTTGAAGTCCAATTTTCTTTGTTCTGATGCTATCCGCATCGATTTTTACTAAATATACACCACTATTAGTGCCAGCATAAATAGTATTTGTATTAGAGTTTAGGTCTGATAACGAATATATTTTTAAATTAGTTAATAAGCGTAATATTTTTTTTGTTTTAATGTCATGAACAAGATTGAGCCCTTTATTTGTTCCGATATAAAAATAATTTGTATCAAAATGATCAATAGTTAAACTAAATATTTCATTGTTTGATAATTCGAATTTAAGACTGTTCCAAGACAGTCCTCCATCAGTTGTCTTAAAAATACCATCTCCAAAAGTCCCGGCGTAGATAGTTTTTGAATTGAGAGGATTTATAACTAAGCTCATGATTGGCTTAGAAGTTAGATTCTCTGCTATTGGGGTCCATATATTTTCACCACCAAATAGCTGGTAGGTTAAAAAATTCAAAAGAACTATTAATAATATTGCAAGTTTTACTTCTATTGTTTTCATCTTTAATATTTTTGTAGAATTATTTCATTATTATTTTATCAGCACCGTTTTTATTCTCGACAAATCCCCCTCAACATCCAACAAACACAGATATATCCCGCTTGAGATTAATGAATGATTATCATCCGATCCATTCCAAATTACGGAATGAGTGCCCATGTTCATTCGTTTGTTATTAATTAGCTTTTTGATGTGTTTTCCGAGCATGTTATAAACTGTCAGGCTCACGATGCTTTCCTTGGGTAATGCAAATCTAATTGTTGTACTCTGGTTAAATGGATTGGGATAGTTCTGGTAAAGAATATATTCTTTCGGTTTAAACAAATCAGACTTATTTTGTGCTAAATAATAATTTTTCCCAATAATTAATTTAAAGGTTTTTAGTTCGTTTCCATCGAGAGTACTATATTTATAATAATTTTTTGTTCTTAGATTCTGAACGGAGTTTAATTTTTTATCATGTAAATATATATCAAGAGAATCCGGAATTGAATTTATCCCTACGAATTTTAAAAGTACAGGAGAATCCTTTATATTCGTGCGTGATTCGAGCGTCCATTCATTGTAATTTTTATCAAGCGGTTGAAAATCATAAGCATAAATATCAGGATGTGTGGTCCATCCCTTGTTGTTAAAATATGTCATTAAATAATTATCAAGCATTGGAGGCGGTTCGAAGCGGTCATAACTATCCCATTCTGGCGAAGCGTCAGAATGAATACCAAAACCAGTGTAAACATCCTTCGTATTCCCTGCATTTGTTACAATTTGTATTTCACATAGCGGATAAGTGGCAACTTTTGCTAAATAGCCTGAATTTTTAAAATCTGTATTTGGATTTACTATAAGTTCTGTTTCCTGCGCTGTTTTTATTGCATATCCGGTCCATGGTTTCAAAGATGAATCAGCAGCTAGCTCAATCCATGTACTATCAAATTTTATTATCCTTTTTTCTAAATCCCAGCCATTGGCTAATTGCAATTGATCGAATGGAATTGGAAAATTAAATGGATTTCCAATGAGATTCCAGTCATCAGATAAATTTATCCTCGAATAAGAGGATAGATCGTTCGCTAAAATTTTGGAAGTATCTGTGAGAAAAAGTGAACGACAGGGACCCGTATCTATTAATTTAGTTCTGGTTTTCGTAATAAGCCAAAATGCTTTCCCAGGAAAGAAATTAGCGGTATTTGGAAATTCTATGTAATCATTAGCTTCTTTATGCTCAAAAAAGCGCCAGTTCTGACCGCACAAATCATCTCCCAAATCGTCAATAAGAACGCAATCTGGTGATGCGTTTTCTAATATTAACGGAATGGAAAAAAGCTGATAATCAGATTGGTTTTCTCCGTTTGTTAAGTAAATAGGATAGCCAAGTGTATCCAGGGGAATTTCATTTTGTGATTCGACGCTGATAGATAAATAATTCTTTGATTTTGGAAGTTCTGCACGATTGCCCGCGTTATCCTCTGCGAAGATGTAATATTCGACTCCTCTTGTAGTTACGTATTCCGATGGTATGGTCGCAATGGATTCTCCAAAATCAGAATATGCAAAAGAGCTGCTTCCGCCACGACGAAATTTAAGTCTTTTTAATTTTATTCCGGATTCCTCATCGCTAATCTCCGCGGTAATGGTGATCTTTTTACCTTTGGGTGCATAGAATACGTTTTGAGTATGCTTTATAGCTGGTGGTATAGTGTCGTTACCTACTCCCTCACCGTTGAGAATTATTCTAGTAGTATCTCCAAATATACCGTTATCATAAGAATCACTGACAATATTAATAACGCCAGAACACGCTATACACTCTGTCGGCGCAAATATTGCCTTGGCAAAAAGACTCTTTTCAGGCGGAATTGATCCATTAGGTGGATAAATAGAAAAAGCCAAATCACTTTGGTCTATTTTTATTTCATTTATCGTTAGCACATCGTAACCAATATTATTAATATAGAATGTCCATTCTGCGCTTGTCCCTATAAATACTCTCCCAAAATCATGAGTCAAATTGCTATCTGCTACCTGAATTTCCGGCACAATTCCCTGCCCATGCAGTGTTACTTTTTTTTCTCCCCAGGATTCTGTCATTATCGTTAACTCACATCGATGATTTCCTTTAGATTGTGGCATATAAGTGACAGAACGAATTTCAGAAGATTGTGGTTCTATCTGTATATTAGCTTTAGGTGTTATTCTATAATTTAAAACATCAGATAATTCAATTTTTGAGATGGACAACAGAGAA
>WJKD01000505.1 GCA_014729315.1 Promethearchaeota archaeon
ATTACTAAAAAAAGACTTCAAATCGTCTAGAGAAAGATAATAAGCACAAGAGGCATTATATTTTTCTTTTATCTCTTTTAAGAGCTGAGTTTTAGATAAATCTGCGCCTGGCGAAATATCTTTTTTTGGTTTAATTATTTCGATTGAGAATTCTGGCTCTTTGGAGATGTAATTCTTTGTAATCTTAAGAAAAAATATAGAATCTTTAAAATTTATTAGAAATATAAAGTTACCATCAGGTAGTATATCCATTAGAAAGGAAAAGATATTTTGTAGCTTGATATTTTTACAAAAATTGAAAAGATCTTTTAAAAATGTGTATAAATTGGGTTCAGGATAAATAAAAAACAATTTCTCTTTAAAAAGGAAACTGATTAACTCAATTAAATTCTTAATAAAGACTTTGTGAGAATAGATCTTCAATTGTTGGCAATATTGATTAATTAAATCAATAGCTTTTAATTTAAACACTCTTATACTTGAAATTCTTAGATTATTTAAGTTTATGACTTCAGACCGAATAGTGTTGAAAATAGAATCATAATTCTCAAAGGAATCTAAACTCGTTAAATTAAGATTATTTATTGTATCAATTGGAATTTCTTCGTATTCCTCGTGGATTCCAGCTTGTTTCGTTTCGTACAAATAGATTTTTTTCACGATTTTTCCATCGTCAGAAATGATAATATCAAGAATATTTGGTTGGTCATTTATAAAAACGGGATATAAGGACTCAAAGAGATCGTATAAAAGTTCCGCATCAATTTGAATCGGTGTTAATGGTATTCTCACTTTTTTTTCGGGTGATTTCCTCTTATCTGTCATATTTAATGTAGAATTAAATTTCAGAATCTGTTCCCAGTTATTTCTTAATTCTTTATTAATCATTTATTCCACCTCCTCCCAAATTTTTAATTTTTTGTCTTTTTCCCCTTTTAGATATAGCCTATTCAATAAATCAACAATATTCAGAATTGGAAATTTATTTTTACCATAATAATCCAATAATAGATTCATTGTTTTGAAAAGGTCTGGTGGACATCCAGAAATTTCTAAAATATTTTCGTTCTTTCGGAGTTTAGTTTTTTTAAATCGTTTTTTCTTAATTTTTCTAAAATCTTTATCTTTTGTGATTTTTATAGCACAGTCTCCAAAAATAAGGATGTTTTCGTCCTCTGGAAGATCTACATTTGGAGGGTTTATTCCCGCGAAAAATGAATTGTTATATTTTATGTATTTTAGATCTTTAAACATATAAGTCTTCAGAAAATTAAGAAGATAATAAGCATTTTTAAAACACCCATAGCATAATTGTCCCGAATTAACTCTAAGATTCATGACTTGTATATCCTCCAAACTTGATACACATTTTTTGATGTTAAGATTAATTTTTTCTATATCAGCTCCTAAAGTTTTAATCTCTGACGGTGAGGATGTACCCAATCCTCGTTTTTCTGCTTCTACCAATAAATCATAATTATCTTCTGAAACGTTAAGCAATTTTAAGGTTATTGTATCAACTGAGATTGCGTCTCGCCCGGCAATTAGAATCCCAGTTTTTTTTAAATTAGAATCTCGAAAATTAAATGGGCCCGCTCCCTCTAACACATAAAATAGATCGTTTATTATAAAATCGGGTTTTCTAATCGAAAAGATGTCTAGTATCCTAGAAAAATACATTTGTTTAATTCTATCAGGATAAAGAACATTTTCTTGTGAAGTTGAAGGATCTGATTTTCGGTATTTATTTGAAACAATAAAAGAATAATTGGTTAAAGAGAGGCGACAGTTAAATAGAGGATCTACATTAACTTGATTTACAAGTATAATTTTATCAGAATCTATGATTAGCTTTGGAACTTTAATCTTGTTTCCTCTTACATCTACTTCAACAAAAGACTCTTTTATTATGTGCTTTAACTTTTCTTTATCAATTTTTTTCTTATCAAAATAATTGCTATTATCAAGATAAGCCATTTTTGCCCCGAGACTATTGAATAAACTCTCAAGACCTAACGAATGTGCTATATTTTTTACCGTTAATTCTTTTAAGGGAAAGCTTCCAAGATATATAGCCTCCGCTCCTGCGTCTTTTATGAGTTCGATTAATTTTTTTAAAAGCTCAAGGTTGGTTGTAGCTGGAAATCCATTTGGTAATTCTAAATTAAATTTTATAAATACCGTATCTCCGTTATCTATAATGTTCCTTATTCCGCCGACACGTTCCATAAGATTTGCTAAACAAGGACTTAATTCGCTTCCTTTGGAAATATATACTTCCGAGGGGGCAGTATTAGAGTTCTGCATCTTGAATAATTTTCTTTCTCGTTTGACTTGTTAATTTAAAATAAAGTTATAATATTATAATTGCAATATCAATTAAATCTTTAGGAACTGATCTCGCATACTTATATAGGTATCTGTGGATCCTCATAAAAATATTATCAGTTTTCCCCTACCTTAATAAGCTAAATAGAAAAAATATTCGATCTTAAAGGATATGTGTGCCTCTTTGGAGATTTCTATTCATCGAATGCATTCTCGTAGAAACACTATAAAAAAGAGGCACAGTTACTTTAAGAATCCCATGATATTAACATTATTCCTAATAATCTATGAGTTCGATTCTTCACGATATAAAATAACCTAATATTGAATAAAAGAGGAGAAATTTCAAAATTAGTTTTACTCGCAACAAAAGAAAGAAGAAAAAAATATGTTTTAAGTAGATTCAGAATGTTCTTTCAACAAATCTTCGTTGGTCTTCCCAAGTTTAATTGCCAATTCCGCAATTATCGCATCTAGATATGTAAATGCTACCTGCTCAAATGCGGTTCCTTCAGGGGTGAGAATAGCAGTATCATCTTGAGCGCGATCTTTTTTAGAGCGTCCTTTAAGCTTAATTGTAATGTCTCCAACTCTTCCGATTATCGTTTCAGGATGCGAAGTAATAGTTACAATGCCGTGTGGTTTTACTGTATTTACGTAATTTTTCAACAAACTGACCACTATGGGAGTAGTCCCAGAACCTGAGAGGACTATCAAAATATCTTCTTTTTTCAGCGCTGGCATGCTTGCCAAGTTAGTTACCATGTAAACCTCTGCACCAAGATGGACTAATCTCGTGGCAAAGCATTCTAAAATGAAGGCACTTCTTCCGGAAGCGAGTAAGAAAAATTTTCTTTTATTCATTAACCCATCGTAGATCAAATCGATGAATTTTTGCGTATATTTAAAATTTTGATTAATATATTCCATGTTTTGCTTTAGATTATTCATAATGAGTTCCATGGACTTGAAAAGTATACGCTTTGCTTTCCCATTTACCTTGACCTCATTAATTTCAAGCATTTTTACCATATTGAAATCTTTCAAAAGAGATATATAAAAATAAGATTGCTCTGAAAAAATATATTGCGGTAATCTTATTTTTCGTTTAATAATAAGATAAAAAAATTCAAAAACGATTGATTAATTTTTCGGAGAAAAGAAGAAAATCCATAACTGATATGAAAAATCTTACTCAATTCCATCCGGATGAAAAACATATATGTTCTAATCTTCGTGTTTTTTTGTGATTTTAACGAGATATAGGTAAAAAATTAACTTTTCTTAAAATTTATTCAATGTTGTAGATTTCATCAGTTTTTAAATATTAAGCGTTATTAGGAAAATAAAGTGTAATATTAAATCAACACCAAGCGATTAAATGTACTTCTCGAAGTGATCTTACATCTGCTAAATGTTTTATCCTAAAATTATAACCAGGGACTATTTTCTGTAAAAAATCTTTTGATTCAAACATTTCTTCAGGATTATGGTATATCGATATCAGTAAAATCGGTTTGAATTTCTTAATCGTGTATTCTGCACCTTTCAAAGCTTCTAATTCATATCCCTCAACATCCATTTTAATCAAACCCACATCTAGGTTCTTCTTTGATACAAAGTCGTCAATTTTAATAATTTCCATCTCTTCACTCCCATCATCTTCAACCCGGGAACAAAATACGAGAGCGCAATATTTTTCTTTTCCTGGGAATTCTCCTAAACCTTTTTGTATTGGAATGACATTTTTTAAATTGTTCAATGAAATTAGTTTTAAAAGATATTGATAATTATCTGGCACGGGTTCAAATGAAAAGATCCTCGATGCCTTGTATTCTTTCTCAAAAATTAAAGCAGAGTCTCCCATATATGCGCCACAATCCAGAAAATCTTTATTTATCAATGAATCTATAGCTTTTTGAGGAATATAAATTAATCCATGTTTATACTTAAAGATGGCTTCTTCATGTATTTCGATTGGTAATTTATAATTTTTTCTCATGGTTTCAACGTATTTTAAATGTTCAATCAACTCTTCTTTTTTTGGCATAAATTTCTTAATTATTTCTATTAAATCATGGATTTTCATAAATCTCAAATTTTGAAGTATTTTTTCAAGTTCTTTCTTACTGTCCCAATCCAAGTCATTAAGAAAGTTTTCAATTTTCTCTTGATTACTTTATACATAGTCGTTAAAATTAGACGCGAACTCAACATCTCCGCGTATGCTAGTGATTTCCCAGTTTATTCTTTCTTTTTGATATGAGTTTAAATTATAATCATCCTTAAGCTCACGAATTATTTTTCTCTTTAAGGCTGATGGTTTCATTATTAATTCTCTGAAGTATTATTGAATTTCTTAAAAGGAATATATAGAGAAAAAAAGAGGATATGTAAATATTTATGTCTTTTCAGTAGCTTGCTATTCTAGTATTATAATATAAAAAAGATCAAAAATGCGCTTCAATCTCTCATAAATAGTAAAAATAGGTTCATGAATAAATTTTATTTTGATTTCATCTAAGATTGAAACAAATTTAGAACCTTTAAAGCTAAAACTAAGCATAATATGATTCATTATTTACTAAAAAATTGAAAAATATCAAGATTTCAAAAATCTTTAGAAAATAAGGAAAATAGATACCACATTGATTGATTATTTTTTCATAAAAAAAAATCTAACGAAATCGCTTTATTTAGTCATTAAGGAAACAGCCTTATGATTGAAACCTATTATTGTGTCAAAAAAAGTTAGCAAAAAACAAAATGCTGAGAAAGAAAAGAAAAAAAAATTATAAAAGATTATATTAATTGCGATTTTACATATTCAAACGATTTTCCGCTTAGCTATACTTAATTGCTAAGAGGAGATCGTTTTTCGTGATTTTCTTTCTATTTGCGTGAGTCGTAAATGCTCTCGCTTGTTCAGTCAAGGCGGTTGCTGTTTTTTCTAAATGATCGATTAACAAATCAACCGCATTTCTCGCTACGATGGTTGCACCTTGTTGTTTCATTAATCTCCTAATTGGAGACCACGCAAAGGAATGTTTTTTTTTAGCCATAATTTTATTCCTCCAATGAATAATTATTAAAGTTTTAGTTTTTAATTTTTTTTGAGTTTATTTATAATGTTTCTTAGTTATTATTATAACCGAAGTGCTATTTAAACTTATTGGTGATTGAGCAAATTCTAACGAAGTAAATTCAAAAAAATTTCGACATTATTCTTTAGAACTAACAAAAATGTGATGTGTTCCTATGATGATGATTACGATCATATAACAAAATTTCAAGGTAATTTTTTATCATAAAAATCATAGAGATCTTTAACTCGAATTTTTTACCACTAACAATCCAATTATTATGAGTGCAAGAATAATTATCAAACAATAGATAAAATTGTCATCCTAGATATGAATATCATTTAATATGTAATGTGATCATAGTTTAATTGTTCTATTTTATATTTTTATCAAAATTTAATGATAATTAGGAGAATTTTAATCTATTTGTATAGGATAAATCTCTGATATTATATAGTATATTAAAGCTCTCATAAGGAAATATTCGATTTTTTTTTACAGAATTAATTGACATTAAAAGTCGATAAATTTTCTCAAAAGCGCTTCTTGCCGAAATCTCGGCAATTATTTTACTCTTCTCGAAGACTTTATAATTTAAAAGAAAAATTTTATTTAAAATAGATTCCTTTTTCTCATTAAAATAGTGAAAACTTTACACATAATCTATTAAAGGTAATCAAAATGTCACAACAAATTATGGTACCCGGCGCAGTAGGCGTTGCGGTGAAATGTAAGGACGGGGTTGTTCTTGGGAACGATAGACGAGCGACTTGGGGGTATACAGTGACTAATAAATCTACACAAAAGGTTTTTAGGATAACCGATTTCATTGGAATCGCTGCGTATGGTCTTATCGGCGATTTTCAAATGTTAGTTAAAATTATGAGGGCTCAAGCAAACCTTTATAAATTAGAAGCTCGCGACCGCATTTCGACACGAAGCATGGGAAAGCTTATTTCAAACTACTTATATTC
>WJKD01000506.1 GCA_014729315.1 Promethearchaeota archaeon
TGCACATACTTTTGAACCGATGTTTAACCCCGTGCCAAATCTTAACGTTAATGAAAATGTCACATTTAGTGATACGTTAATAATTGAATAATGAAAGCAATTTATTTTTTTATAATTTTATTAGTCTCAAGTGATTTTGCAAATGCATTTTATCTTGATGAATTCCGGCGGATCGAAGACAGAGACATAGGTGTAAAATTTTCGTTCAGCTATCAATTTTCATCATTCAGGCAAATAGATTTCGAAAACCAATCTCTCCCATTGGATTTTCCGGTATTTTTTCTTGATGTGGGATTTCTAAAGCAGATAAATCCTTTTCTTACATTGGATTTTTCACTTGGAGGTTTTTATGGAACTGGTAACAATACGACAAGAATTCATAAACAATATGATTTATTGACAGTCTCAAAAACCTATGGATATTTAGCATCTGTTTCGGTTATCCCCTATGTTTTAAGATATAAGCTGCTATCTATTTTTCTTGATTTTTCACATGATTTTGGTCAAATTTATGAACAAATTGATGGAATGACAACTTATTCTGGACATGACGTTCAAATAATGAATAGGAATCATAAAGAATTTGTTTTCAACATCGTGCCAAGTATAAACATCGGTTTAAAAATAAAATCCAGGAGCGAAATTTCTTTTTCACTTTTTTACCTCAAAGCAGATATGTTTTCACTAAAAGAATTTCATGAGAGTGATTTACATGATTACAATATTCGTAGTGGTGCAGGAATTTCTATAAAGTATTATAATTGGTTTTTAGGAAGGTAGCGCAAACGTCCTGTTTGCGAATGTTATAAATGCTAAATGACAAATGCAAAATCCACCAACACGGGCAGCCCAAAATTTTGTTTCGTTTCACTCCACAAAACTTCGGGCGGGTGCCCGGGAACGTTGGCTGCAATACCTGCTTGGGCATTAAGAAAACCCGCCCGAAGAATGCAGCACATCGTGTGCTGCAGGAGAAAAAATGATAGAAGAAATTAAAATACTAGAAGAAGACACAATCGAAGAACTTATTCACGAATCAGAAAATGAAGGTTACCGATTTTTGTCTAAAATGTTTTCTCAATGGAATTCTAGAGAAAATCAATTTCAGAAAGAAAATGAAAAGGCTATTATTTTTAGAGAGAACAACAAGGTGATTGCTATCGGTGGCATCAATGAAGAACCATATCTAAAACGCAAGGATTTTGGAAGATTAAGAGGTGTATATGTATTACCATCCTTTAGAAGAAAGCATGTTGGAAAAGAGATTGTAAAACATTTAATTGATTTTGGGAACAAATACTATAAAGCGATTACCCTTCGAGTTCCTGACAATATTGAGGCATACCCATTTTATGAATCAATTGGGTTTGAGATGACAAATGAATATGAATCTGTAACTCACATTAAATGGATAAAAAAGGCATTGGGGATAATTGGTAGTCCAAGACACAATGGAAGCACTGCATTACTAATCAGCAGAGTTCTTGAGGGACTTAAAAATACAGGTTACGAAATAAATGAGATTCATGTTGATGAATTGAATTTGAAATATTGTACTGGATGTAAATCCTGTGATAAAACGAGAGAATGCAATATTGACGATAATTTTACAAAATTAAAAAAGGAATTTTGGCAATCAAATATTATAGTCATTGGTTCCCCATCCTATTGGGGCGATGTTACAGGACATATAAAAGTTTTGTTTGATCGCTTTACCCCATATTGCGATACAATTGATGGTAAGACAATAGTACCATCTGGAAAAAGAGGAATTGCAATTGCAATCAGAGCTGGATCAACAAGAAATGAAAATCAACATATTTTAGATTCAATAAATCACTTTTATAGTCACCTTGGAATCAAGAATATTGGAAATATTTGTGTTGAAAGCATAAATGATATAAGTGATTTGATATCTCAGGAAGAAATGTTGACAAAAGCATATTTTTTAGGTGCAAATATAGATGAAGAAGATCGGCAAGAACATCCTGTTCTTGCCTTGAAGACGGGCGGGTGAAGAAAATGCCCAAGCAGGTACAGACAGCCAACAGGGCTATTGCGGTTCCGCTGATGCTCCACCCAAATTTTGCTCCGTTGCACTACGCAAAACTTCGCAATAGCCCGGAACGTTGGCTGCAATATGCTTTGGCCGTGCAAGGTAGCAAGTATTTTATTATAGGGGGGCGAAAAGAAAAACAAATATGAAAAGCAAATTAAATGTCTGATGCAATATTTGGAATAGCCGGAACCATTCTTGGAACTTGCCTGGGATTTTTATTGAATAGAATTGCTGCAGCTGATAATGAAAGAAAATTCAAAAAGCAGCAATTCGAGTGCATTAGGACAAGGATAGCAACCACCACTATGTATAATAAATTGAATGCAAGATTATTGGAAATGAAGAATTTCATCGAATTCAACAGCTCATACCTTAACAATGATAATTGGAGGCAATTTCTTTCTAAATGGCTAATGGATCCTTTGATTGACGAGCCAATTAATGCAACAGCTAAATGGAATTCTTCAAATAGACAAGAAATGTTAACAGAACTAATGAACCTAAAACTCTAATCATAAAAGGAGAAGGTATTATGATTAAATACATTTCCATTTTTATGCTAGCAATTTTCATAATCTCTTCATGTAAACAAATTGATTCTGATTCTCCAACAGGTCCAACCGGTCCATCAGATACAACACAAATAAATCCACCTGTTGCTAATTTCGATTATGCAATACAAATAACTGATACTACAATTTCAACTTCGTTTGATAATTCATCGTCGAATGCAACTGCTTATCTTTGGTCTTTTGGAGACGGAAACTATTCAACTGAAGATAATCCGGTACATGCATATGATTCACTTGGGTATTATGAAGTTAATTTGATCGCAATTGGCGAAGGCAAGGATACTATTTATAAGACGATACTTCTCGACCGGAAGCCAAAGGCAGATTTCGATGCTACTCTTTCAAGCAATAGAGGTCCTGCGAGCATAACCACAATAAACAACTCTACAGATGCTCGAACTTACGAATGGCGTATTCTCGATATGCAATCAATCTTCCCATCAGATGATTCATCGTTTTACTCAACGGCATTTGAACCCAACTTCACAATATCATCTTGGGGTTCGTTCTCGGTAATGCTGATTGCTAGCAGCATTGTTCTCCAGGATACAGCCTACAAAGCACTAACATTGACGAAGCCAACAGATATTTACCTTGATTCGATAGTTGTATACGAATATCCAGCCACAGATACATCAGGAACTAACTGGGATCCACAATATTACGGTGACCCATATTTTGTTATAGGTGACAAAGACGCATCAATTATACTAAATGATTCACTAAATCACAAATCACAAATGTTCCCTCTGCTAAGCAGTATTTCATTTGATTTCAATTCGATCAGATTAGGAAGCATTGACGAATACTACTATTTAGCATTGTTCGATTATGATAATGGTGAATTATCTTTTGGCAGCCCTAAGGATGAAGATTATTTTGATGATTTCATTTTCAATTTGACGCTCGATATTTCAACCTATTTGAATAAGCGGAATCTTCCTAGTAAAATTCTATTTGATTATAATCCTGACTATGATATAAAATCTGAAGTATATATAAGCTATAGGTAGTTTATTGACATGTCATAATGAAGAAGAATCGCCCCCCTTAATGAAGAAGAGGGCACGGCCAAAGCATACAGCCAGCCAACAAATGCATTATGCAATTTTTTGCAGCAAAATATGGAGTCGCTTCCATGTCCGACTTAAGTAGGCATTACAGCGATATTGCAGGCAAAAAACTACATAATGCATCGACCGTTGTTTGCAATAGCCAGCCAGCCCATTTTTTGAATTTATTATAGTAGAAAAGAAAAGACGCGCGCGAAGAAAAAGGCAGAAAGACCAAAGACAATGAAAGCAAAAGAAATATTACTTGAAGCAGGAA
>WJKD01000507.1 GCA_014729315.1 Promethearchaeota archaeon
AAACGAAGCTGTCGTAAGGGGCTGCTTGGAAGCTGGGGTTTCTTACGCTTCCCAATATCCTGGGACACCAACGAGCGATATAGGAGAATATTTCCATCAATTCCTAAGAGAAAATCCCGAAAAAAAGGAATATTTGGTTCATCATTGGGCTGTGAACGAAGCCGTCGCAACTTCAGCTTGTGCTGGAGCTGCGTGGACCGGCTGTAGAAGTTTCAATCCTATGAAACATGTAGGTTTAAATGTTGCAAGCGATGCTTTAAGCGTTATTGCACTAAATGGTCCTAATCCGGGAGCGATGGTTATTTTAGTAGGCGCAGACCCAGGAAGCTTAGGATCGCATCAAGAACAAAACGAGCGATTTTACACGTGGATGCTACACCTTCCTTGTTTTGAACCTCACACTCCTCAAGAATGTAAAGATTACACTAAGCTCGCCTTTGAACTTTCTCAAAAGTACGATGTGGTGATGGAAGTTCGAACAACGACGCGAAGTGCTCACTCTCGAGGATATGTTGAACTAGGAAAACTCGAGAAAGGCACCTCAAAAGGAACATTTATCCGCAATATTCCTAAATTTAATTCTCTTCCACCTCACGCTATCAATAATCATGTACGGCTTTACGAAAGAATCGAGAAAATAAGGGATACTATTCCTAAGCTTGGAATTAATAAAATTATCCCTGGAGAAAATAGAACGGGGATAATTACGAGCGGAATGCCTTTCGGTTACTCCATGGAAGCATTAGAACAACTTGGATTAAAGGATGTGTCGATATTGAAACTTGGGATGATTTATCCTCTTAATTATGATGAAATTACTGAATTTTTAAAGGCTTTAGATAAAGTAATTATTGTTGAGGAATTAGAACCGTTCTTAGAGGTCAAGATCGCTGAAATTGCCCAAATTGCCGATATCAATGTTGAAGTTATTGGTCAAAATTATTTTCCAAAATACAACGAGTTCTCTACAGGCCTCGTTGCTGATTGTCTGGCGAAGATCTTTCAAAAAACCCCCAACGAAAACATGGCTCAAGCAATCGAATATTTTAATTCTTATAGATACATTGTTCCTAGTCGATTCCCCACATTTTGTGCCGGCTGTCCAGAACGAGCTACTCTTTATTCTATATTAAAAGCAACGAATAACCTTGAAAATACGGTAATATGCGGAGATATTGGATGTTATGTAATGTCCTTCTTCCCTCCGCAAGAATGTTCTGATCTGGTTATCTGCATGTCTGGAGGGTTAAGTGCGGCAATAGGAATGTCTACGAAAACAGACCAGAAAGTATTAGCGATGATTGGAGATTCTACTTTTTTTCACACCGGAATGGCTCCGTTAGCAGAAGCAGTGGGTTACAACTCGAATATACTCTTAATTATTTTTGAAAACTCGTGGACGGCGATGACGGGCCATCAAGACGACGTCTTGCGCTATTTGATAAATCAAGGATTTTCGATAGAAAAGATCTGTAATGCAATTGGAGTGTCCTGGTTGCGCGTAGAAGATTCATATAACCCAAAAAGACTTACTAACACGATAGAAAAAGCGCTAAGCACCGATGGATTGAAAGTTATTATCGTCAAGCGGGAATGTGGCTTACAAGCACATAGATGGAGGATGTCCCAAAAAAGAAAATTTGAACATCAAGGAATAATAACACAAGAAATTATCTATAATATTACTGGTTGCCAATTATGCCACGAGTGTAGTAGAATATTAAGTTGTCCAGCGATCCGAAGAGTAGAAATAGAGGGAAAAGAAACCATGCAGATAGACGACGATCGATGCATAAGATGCGGTGTATGCTACGAAATATGTCCGAATGGCGCAATTCATAAGTCTATTATTCACGCATTGGAAACGGAGGTGCCTTTCCGTGAAATTTAACGAAACTGACATCGTTAACATTGTCATCGCGGGAACAGCAGGACAAGGCGTCATCACTCTTAAACGATTAATTGAATTTGCTGCGCAGAAAGCGGGAGTTGAAATAATCCTTGGTGCAGAACAGCACGGATTAGCGCAAAGAGAAGGCGCTATAATAAGTCACACGAGATACCAGATGAAAGCTCACACTAATCCACGAAAAAATCTGAATTCATCGCTCATCTGTTATGGAAATGCTGACTTATACATTTGCATTGAACCCGTGGAAGCTCTGAGACGGGGGATTTTTGCGTCTAATCAAACGACTTTCGTGTTAAACGAACGGACAATACCCCCGATATTGATTACCGCTGATTTGGAAGAATATCCGCCGTTAGAAAAGATAAAAGAGGTCTTGCGCGGCTACTCAAAAGAAGTTTACGCGCTCAACGCAACGGAATTATCCCTCAAGGAGTTCAACAGTAATCAGCAAACGAACATTATAATGTTGGGTGCTGCACTTCCCACTGGGAAAATTCCCTTTATCGAGATCGAACACTACGAGGAAGTTATTAAAGAATGGTTAAGAGACCCCGAAGATAACATCCGAGCACTACATCTGGGTATCGAAAATGGCAATCAAATAATAACACAAAATAAATGAAGAAAAAGAAATTTATTCGGATATTGTTTTCGTTTTTCGCTTCACAATAACTATTGAAGAAATTATAGCAGCAGAAGAGAATATTAGAATGAGGCTTCCTAAGAAAATTACAGATTCTAATTCGTTCTCATCCTTGTCGTCGTCATCGTCATCGCCGACAAGTGTAATGACTGTTTGCGGGACTGGTACGTTATGATGATAAAAATGTAAAATGGTTGTTTCTTCGAGTAGAGCAAAATAATTTCCGAACTTGTTAATAGCAACATCAGGTATATAAATCCCCTTAGAAATATTCCAATCTTCTATTTTTGGTAGCGTTATTGTTCTGTTATATAATTTAGCAACACCGAATGGAAAAGGATCTGGCGTGACGGCATCTCCACCTACCAAAACATAAGTTCCGTCTCCCGAAATAAAGCCTTCTTTTAGAATACCATTAGTAGCTTCTTGTACTTCCCACTCTTGTTGTTTTGGATCTGTAAGTGTGTTATTAAGATAACGAATTTTTTGTTCTTCCACGATTATTATACTTTCGCCATCAGAAGAGATATCTATATTCACATGATCGGCGTCTAGAGCAAGACAGGTCCATAAGGGTGATTTTGAAGTTTCTACGCTATTATTAAAGAAATAAATTTTATCATCGTCAACTTTTGTTATGACGTGGCTCCCATCGTTTGAAATCTTCATTGAAGTTATTGAATTGGTGGTATTATAACTCCAAAGAGGTAAATTACTCGTGTCATCAAAGAGAGTGATGTTCCCTCCATCATCTCCAATGACAATATAATATCTGCCTTTTATTGGATTGTAGCCAATATCCACGTGTTCAATATTATGAGGGCTGTTAGAATACGCCCATTCTTTTGTTTCGGCGATATTATCAAGAAGAATTAAAGATGAGTCTTGTATCGATGCTATATATTTTCCGTTTCCGGATAGAGCAATCTTAAAGTCGCTATATAAGCCCGTGGTATAATACCATTTATATGTTTTGGACCAAGAAGGAGAAGATTCAGTATTATCAAGTAAAAACACCTTGCCCGTATTCCCTACCGCGATGTATCTGCCATCAGCCGAAATATCAAATGAAATGACAGGAGGTGAAAACTCATAAGTCCAAAGCGTTTTATTGCTGTTTTTGGAAAATAATGTTATATTTGACCGTCCTTAGTGAAGTAACGCAAGATAATTACCATCTAACGAGAGCGCAATATCATCTAACGCAGTTGAGGTGTAATTCCATTTCTCCTCAATCGTGTATCCGCTTGATTTTGGACTTGTTTTACTACTCAAAGGATAACAGGTTTTTTTTTCAAGGCTAATTTTCTGTTCTACTGGGAAAAATAAAAAACAATTCGTAAAGAATAATTCCAAAAGTAAAAAACCCATTAATGTTTTTCGTGATTTCAACATTTCAAAATCTATTTCGATCGAAATTAAAATTAAATTATGTAATGATGATCAATCTTAAAAATATATCTATTTTTTTTTCAAAAAAAAGAACATATCTAAAAATCTAAAAAAGAGAGGAAGTAATCAAAACTAGTGCTTAGCTTAATAAGGAGAATTAAATAATTTTTCAGTTAACCCCGTTTTATCACGTCAATAAGACCTTTTTTTCTCAATTTTTCCATCATCTTTTCTATTTCGTCAACAGGCTTCTGGGCAATTTCAGCCACTTGTTCTATAGTATTCATACCATCGCAAATCTTCGTAACTTTATACTCTTCGGGAGTTAGCATTCCCAGATGAACGGACATAGGGGGGATATCTTTCACCACAACGGGAATTCTCACCTCTCCTGTTTCTGAAGAGGCTTCCATCTCGTCCATGCTGGGTGAGTCACCAAAAAAGGCTTTCACTCCCGTTACATCGTAATTCTCGTTAATATAAACATAGACCGTGTGTTCTTCTCCCGATACATCGTCAGGATCGTCTTCGTCAGGATGCGGATTTTTATGCTTATATTCCTTCGTATAGATCCCCATCTCTAAACCGTCGTAAATCTCGTCCTTTTCAACGCTTAACGCAACCATATCCTCGCAAATATCACACCACGCCCAGACTTCAACGAGACTAAAGTATTTTCTAACTTTATTTTCTGGCATTAATTTGTACCTTCTAAGTATTCTTAGTTTAAGTTATATTTTCTTATTATTTTAAGATACCTTAATTATTGGTATATTTTTGTTTCAATATTAATTGGGAGATATAATCACTCAAAAAATATTGTATATTAATTATTATGAAATTTACTCATATAAATTTATATTCTGATTTTGGTTAGACCTAATCAGTTCACCATCTAAAATACGTTAAATACGCCTTGGATCGTTTTTCTTC
>WJKD01000508.1 GCA_014729315.1 Promethearchaeota archaeon
CATTAAATCTTCGTAAAGTTCTTTCTGAAATTTCCGTAAACACGCAAAAATCTCGTTAATTTCCTTATCAAAATTAACCACCTTACCTTCCTTATTGATAAATTCCTTAGGAATTTTTTCTTCAAGAAATTTGTCAAAAATGAGTTCTAAATTATAAATATCGTAACGAGTCTCTCTAAAATAATCGAGTAAGTGATGTAAATAGTAAGATTTGACGTACATATTCGCGTTATCGAATTTTTTTTCTAAATCCTTAAAAGAGAAAAACTTCAATTGACGAAGAACATCAGAATCATCTTCATTTTGCGATAATGACTTGTATTTATCATTGAGAGCGTAATGTGAGCCATAATCAATCAATCGGTTCACTATGCTAGAAACTAAGGGATCTATACCCAATTTATGAGCCCATTTATCGTGAATAAGCCAATTCGGTATGTTTCTCTCACGCTTGAGTTATTATAAATTTTATATGTTTTAAAACAAACAGCTAAAGATAAATTTTAAGGATGATTATTAATAAAAGTAAAAAGCTATATCAGCTTAAAATAATTAAAAGAGAATGAACTCATTTCATGAGCGAATCTCTTTAAGTAAAATTACATGAGTTGCTAAGTTAAAAATGGTACGTGCGCGAACTGCTTTCCCGAGTACGGGAGACTTTATCATAGGTAAAATAGTGGATATCAAAGATCAATATGTTTACGTTGATTTAATTGATTATGAGGGATTAGAAACTGAGGAATACGCTCGAGGTCTGATGCATATTAGTGAGATTTCTAGTAGATGGATTAAAAACATCAGAAATTTTGTAAGAGTAGGTCAAAAGGTAGTATTGAGAGTTCTCCGTGTAGACGAAAGGAAGGGACATATCGACTTATCGTTGAGGAGGGTTAATTCTGCTCAAAAAGAGGCTAGAATGAAAGAGTGGAAATATGCGTTAAAATATGAAAATTTATTACAATTTCTCGCGGACGACACAGAAATTGATCTAGATAAAGCTTACGAAGCGATCGGATGGCCCGTGTTAGATTATTACGATTCTTATCAAGAAGCAATTGAAGAACTAAAGGAAAACGGCGAAGCAATAATGAAAAATATTGATGATGTCGCTGAAGAGGTAAAGCAGAAATTTATTGAAATTGTCGACGAGAACGTATCAATTTCCACAGTAAGCATCATTGGGAAAGTGAAACTTAAATTTAACGACGAAGATGGAATTGAAAAAATTAAAGACGCTTTAATCAAAGCGAGAAGTATTATCGATTCTAAACCAACGAGAAATTTAGAAATCAGTTACATTGCTGCTCCGTTTTATAGACTGGAAATAGTCTCCAAAGATTATTTGGATGCTGAAAACATTCTTTCAGATGCTTTAGAAATCATTGAGGATAGTGCGTCAAATTACGGTGGAGAATTTGAATTCGTTAGGGATTAAGGGCCAAAGCTGAGCTTGAAACTTTATGACAAAAAACCTTAAAAAATGTAAGGATTGCGGTCGATACGCGTTAAAAAACCCCAATTCAAAGTGTAAACATTGCGGTGGAGATCTGATTAATCCAAAACCTCCAAAATTCTCTCCTATTGATAAATATGCTAAATATCGTCTTCCATACTTCAAGGAAGAATTTAGTAAAAAATTTTGAAATACCAAAAGTTAGAGAAACAATATTTGAGTTAAGATAAATCGATTTTTTCAGCAACCTTTTCCATTAGAAGGATTATCGCATTGCTCTTTGGAATGTAGGCAACATCCTCTTTTTCAAATGGGCCATAATAAATAAGGTCTATTCCTACTATAGGAGGCGTTTTTTTTAAGAATCTAATTAAGCTATATTCGTGTTTAATTTCAGGTTCACTTTCTTGAGTAAGCGAATTAGTCCCATATTCAGTCTCTTGCTTACGCATTTGATTATCTTTGGTTTTATGAATGTAGGGTTCTTTTAGTATTATACTGTCTTCGCTTTTGGTCTTTTCACCCTCAACTTTTTTCATTTCAGTTTTTTTAATATTCTGCTCTTTAATTTTTTGATCTATAGTCGGTTCTATTCTTTCTTTCTCTACCAACTCTTCAATTACATCTGCCGTATCAGTAAGCCTTTCCTTAATATTATCTTCCAACTTGCCCATTTCGGCAAGATTTTTCATTTTTGAATATCCTTTTAATGTGCTAATTAATTTTTGATATAATAGCTTCTCAGTCTCGACCATGTCGTTCATATTTAGTTCTTTTAAAGCAAAAGCAGAGTTAATAATCTTTATTTCCCTCATTTTCAATAGGTCTTCGTAAAGATACTTAAAATGTTCTTGGTATTTTTTAATGATATGGTTTTGAATTGAATCCTTATTGTTTAACTTAATTTCTTTTAAATTTTTTAAACACAACCTATACGAATTAAGAAGTTCGTTTGATAGAGGGGTTAATTTGAGTTCTTTGAACTCCTCTAACCATTGCTCGTACAATTTCTTATAAGATTCTTCTAAATTCATATACCAGATTTTAAAACAATATTTACATATAAATAATTCTATCAATCTTAAGTTAATTTTTTCAAATAATTTCAGCAACTCCTTTCGCAACCAAAAAAATAGCTACATGATTGGGAACTTCAACCTTTTCTCCTTGTTCGTAAGGTCCGTATTTCTGATCTTTTAGCTTTGTAAACGGGACTCTTTCGGAGGTTATTTCGATTTTAATGGTGTTTCTACTTTCAAAAACCACGGGGTCGTATTGCTTTTCTAGTTCGTTTAACGGACGGAACTCATTGAACTTTTCAAAGGGCAATTCCTGAACTTTAAAACCAGTCTGACCGTGAAGTGAACCAGGATACCGAATAAGTCGATGTATGTCAATTGATACGGGTTCATCTAACTCAACGCAAATTTCGGTCACTATCGATTTTAGTAAATACTTCCACGATTTAATACCCATGTAATCGACATTCCATACATTCTTACTGTTTCCAGATAAGGAACTCAAAATGTAATTTTTGGATTTTATAAAATTTTGAATACTTTTTTGTATAAGTCCTGCTTTGAGTAAAAATTCTTCAATTTGATTGTTGTTGGAAGTTTGAAGGAATTCTTCAAACCATTTCATTATTTTATTCGACCATCCAATATTCCCTTTGTTTAAACCATAGATTTTTGACCCGATTTTTTTCAACCCTAAAATTTCGAAAGATATATTATTTCCGGTAAAATAATCAACGAGATCTCTTCTTTCTGCACTAGACAGCGTTCTAATTTTCTCATCAATTATTTTGAGATGGTATCCTCGATGCCCGGAAAAGGCGATTTTCATACTTTCGGTTTTGATGCCTAAATCAGGTATTAAAAAATCGTAGATTAACTTTCTAATTTCATTCTTAGCCACATCTAAACAATTTTCGCATATCCAGCTTAACTTATTTAATTTTAGAGATCCACATTTTGGACATTTTTGAGGAGGAAATCCACTTCCACTCTGATCACACTGCTTACATTTCCAAAAATCATGGTCATCTTTGCAAGAAGTAAAAAAATGATCTACATCAATATCTACAATAAAATCACATCCTTGGTATTCTTTAATGCTCATTTTTTGATAATCTGGATGAGAATAGATTGATCCACTAGAATACACATGACGGGGTGACTTATTGACCAAATATTCGCTTAAGCTTTTGACATCTATAAAACTGAGATGTCGTTTCATAATATTCATACCCCATGGGATAAATCCAAATTCTCTTGAGTTAAATGAGTCTACTTTAGGAAGGTGATCTTTATTCTCATCATAATAAGCCGAAAAACTCCTTTTTAGATAATTTAGACCTTTCATTATTTCTAAGCAATTAATCTGAGTTAGTTTGTTTGTTTTTATTTGAAGATACATACTTCTTAAACTGAAAATAGAACACAGGATGCGAGATCTTTTTCTGCTCTTCGTATTTTTTAGAATAATATCCATCAATGCACAATTCGTCTTTGTATTTCTCTGCCTTACATAAATTATATGATTTAAGTGTATCGCAGGAATGAGGAGTGTAATTCTTGTTTTTAGCAAACTCTACTTGGTACGTTGTTTTTTCAAGATCAAAATCGGGTAAAATTGAGAAAATCTTAACTATTTCCTCTTTGGGATAATTGAGTGCATGAAGAAAAAATACCAAAAATAATCTTTCAATATGGATCAAGTTTTGACCCTCTTTAGCTCTACTCAGTATTTCTTTGACGCATGGCGGAAAGAATTCAATCATTTCCACGCCCTTTTCGTAACCCTCAATAGCCGAAAATTCGAACGAATCTTTTTTAAGTTCCCAATAATGCAAGATTTCCTCGTACAATTCCTTGAAGTGCTTATTATTCAGGAGGGTATCTCGATAATAATTAATTGCCGCTTTGTCTTTTTCTTCTATGATGAATTTATTTC
>WJKD01000509.1 GCA_014729315.1 Promethearchaeota archaeon
AAGGATGTAAATGAATTTGATAAATAAAAGATAGTTCCTAAATACTTTTATCGTAAATGAAATTAATTTATAACGGTTATTTAGTATAAAATTATTAACTTTAGCTCAATTTTCTTTACTTAAGAATAAAAAGAGAAAAACAGAATTAAGTAAGTTTTATTATTCATCGATATGCGTAAAACAGTAAAAATAAGATTATGTCCAAAATGTAGACAACCTACGCTAAAAAGCGCTACGAATGTTAGCGGTTGGCTCGCACCCTCTATGTTCGAATGCACGAACGAAGATTGCGGTTATATCGGTTATTTATGCATTGAAGTAGATCCGGAAGACTTCGAAAGATGTGTAGATAAGGATTAAAATAACGAATAATTTTTGTTGTATTAGGAGCGAATTTAGGTGTTGAATTACTAAATGATTTATTTAGACTAATTTTTATAAATTTAATAAAAACGAATAGTGAATATTCATGGAACAATTAATAAAAAACGCCGAGAAAATTAGATCATTAGAAATTCAAGGCGCTACTAATGTAGCTTTAAGTGCTATTGATTTCTTAAGTCAATACGCAAAAAGACTGACAGATTGCTGTAGTGCGGAGGAATATTTAGAGAAACTACGGGAAGCAAAAGATATATTATTTGATACTCGTCCAACAGAACCCGCGATGAGAAACGGATTAAATTACGTCATTAACCAATTAAAATCTAATAAAGACAAGCTTCTAGACCAAGATATTTTGAGCTTCATAGATAACTGCAAAGATAATTATAAATCAATGATCGAGAATTCTAAAAATAAAATAGCTCAGATTGGAGCCCGAAGAATCCCTAACCTTGAAGAGAATGAAAATTTTGTTGTCATGACTCATTGCCATTCATCAGTGGTTACGGGTATATTTTTAGAAGCTAAAAAACAAGGAAAAGACAATTTTAAGGTAATTAATACAGAAACGCAACCCCGACTTCAAGGGCACAAAACTGCAAAACAATTGGCTAAAGCTGGAGTAGAAGTAATTCACGTAGTTGATAGTGCGATGAGATGGGCAGTGAATCACTTTGAAGTAGATCTAATTCTCATCGGTGCGGATTCAATAACTTCGGAGGGAACGGTACTTAATAAGATCGGTTCGCGATTGCTAGCGTTAGTCGCTCACGAAGAGCATGTGCCGTTCTATGTGGCGTCTCCGCTACTAAAATATAATCCTGAGACCTCGTTTGGGATCTTAGAGAAAATAGAGATGAGAGATCCCAATGAAATTTGGACTGAGGCTCCAAAGGGAATCACCGTCCTAAATCCTGCTTTTGAAACAGTAAGCAGAAGGTATATTGACGGACTTATTACTGAAGCTGGAATATTTGCTTCGAGTCATGTACATTTTCAATTTACCAAACTATATCCTGAATTAGAAGTTTAAATAGATTTTTCTGAACTTATCAATTCGTGTAGTTTTCTTGAAATAAAATAAGGGTCTTTTTTTTATTTTTTACTCCACTTATCTAGAGCCTTTTGTAGCTCTGAATGTTTCTTAGCGTATTCTTCTAATTTATATCCCCCTAGCAGGGCATCTACAGCTTGGCGTATTGCTTTGGCTCCAGATTCGGTACCTTCTGGATGTCCATGACAACCACCGCCAAACTGGAAAACCATCTCTTTACCTAATATCTCTATTAATTCTGGAATATCTAGCGGACTTAAACCTCCAGAAGCAACGGGTAATATTGGTTTCATGTTAGCCCAATTTTGGTCTAACAATGTTTCATCGTTTCCTAGAAAGTTAGATCCGGTGATAGCTTTATTAATTTCCAAAACTTCCCTTTTTCCGCCTTCCATTTTTCCAACAACAGTACCCGTGTGAAGTTGATCTACTCCAATGAGTCTCATAATCTTAGCCAGTGAGAGCATGGTCATACCATGTTTTTTATTTCGAGTTAAGGCAGCATGCATAGCTCTGTGGGCGTGAATAACTACATTTTTATCATCTAGGTATTCTCTTATTTCTTGAACTGCTGAAAAGCCGATTGTCAAAATGTCTATCATTATATATTCTCCACCACATTCTATTACGAAATCTGCTCTTTCTTTCATTGTAGAGACGGGTGCAGTGATATTTGGCATGTAAATCTTCTTTTCACCAGTTTCGTTTTCAAGCTTATCACGAATTTTTAGAGTCTCTTCAATTCTCTTTTCAAATTTATTAAAAGTCATACTGGTCAAATTTTCATCGTCTTTAACAATATCCAAACCTCCTTTCCAGGCTTGTCCACATACTTGGGCGTGTTCTTTCTCGTTTAAACCAACTTTAGGTTTAACAATAGTACCTAACAACGGTCTGTTGGTTACTTTAGTTAAATTCTTTATACCTTGGATGCCAAATTTAGGTCCTCTATATGCCTTTATTATATCTCGTGGAAAAGAAACATCTAATAGTCGCAAATTTTTTAGTGCTTTCATTCCATAAATATTTCCGGCGATCGCACTAAGAATTTGCGACATATTTCCAGCCTCAAATAATTCTTGGGTATAAGCTATTTTTACAATGTTTTTTTCTTTATTGATTGAGAAAGCTGAAGGTCGAAGACGTTTAGCAATATCTTCGGACATAGTTATGATTTCCGTCCACGTCCCTATAGAGCTCTCTTTCGCAATCTCTTCGCAAGCTTGTTCAATGTTTGGACACGCTTCTGGAGCCCTTTCCACATAATACATCGCAATAAGATCTGTTTCTTTCGGAGTATAATCCAAATTAACATAATCAACCATGAATAGTCACTTTTTACGATTTTAAATTCCTAATCGAATAAATGAAACCTAGAATTTAGAGGATACGGATGAATAAAAAAGGAAGCAAAAAGAATTTATAATATTTTTAATTTATAACCTTAAGTGATCGAATAATGAGTGCTACAACAAAGCAGCTATTTGTTAATATTAAAGATCTATCTTTCAAAAGCGAACAGTTAGTCACTGATTTAAACAGATTTCTTACAGAAGCATTACCGCAAATAAGTATAACGCGAAATGGAAACGAATTTGAAGTCAAAGTATCCTCTGATTTTTCAAATCGGATTTTAAAGCTAAGAATAAAAAAGTTTTTGCATAAAAAGGAAATTAATAACGATTTCAGACCAATTTCTTACAATGACCCTGAGAAAGACGGCTATATCGTCAAAGAAAGACGAATAGTGGAGATTCCTTATTATTAAATTTATATATAAGAGATCTTAGTAATTCCTAAATAATCAACCAGTGATTTTTATTTCTTGCATTCCTCAAAAAAGATAAAATTAAGTATTAACTCGGTTAACGATATTGTCCGATGCGTTAATTTAGCAAGCTTATTAGAGATTTCTGGATGGCCAAAACCTGGAAATATCCATCGTACTCGAAACTTTATAGGAACTTGTTTTGAACATCTTTTAGCAGGTATAGCAGCGATTGTACCAAATTACATGGAATTTTGCCATAGGATTCATAGGGAATGTTCAAACGATTATAGTAATTACAGTTTCATTAAATTGGGGAAATTCTTCAAGGAAACAACCAAAATGATGATGAAATTCCAGAAAGGAGGAAATGTATTATTAGGACATATCTTATTATTAACTCCTTTAGCGGCGACAGCTTCAATTTGCTTGCACAAAAAAAAGAAATCCTTAATGGATTTTAAATCAGAACTCAAAAAAGTGATTGATGAGTCTTCAGTTGAGGATACATTAAACTTATACGATGCTATTAGAATATGTAATCCCGGAGGATTAGGCTCAGTAAAAAAATATGACGTAAACAATAAAGAATCCATCAATGAAATTAAAAGAAATAATATAAACCTCAAAAAAATATTTAACCTTTCTAAGGAATACGATACAATAAGTAAAGAATATTCTTCTTACTTCGACATAACATTAAAACAGGGATTACCGTACTATTTCCAAGTATTTGCAGATACTATGGATATAAACATTGCTACCGTTAACACATTTATATATATCTTATCTAAACACCCCGATACACTGATATCTCGAAAAACTAATAGGGACAAAGCAAGAATGGTTTCAGAAAAAGCATTAAAGATCATTAGAGAAGGAGGCATAAAAAACCAAAAAGGAATTGAAATGACGAAAAAGTTTGATAATTACTTACATCGTAATGATAATTTATTAAATCCCGGAACCACTGCCGATCTTATCGCTGGAGTAATTTTTTGTGCTTTGTTATTTGGTCTCAGATTTTGAAATTTCTTATGGAAAATTTATTGAACAGATGTGTTACTATAATATTTTGAGAATATAAAGGAGGAAACACTTATGGAATTTTGCGATGAATGTGGAGGTATGATGCTGGTGACAAAAGATGATAACGGAAAAAAAATATTCAAATGTAAATGTGGAGCAATTAAATTATTTAATCAAGAAAAGGAAGAAGATTATAAAATTAGTAAGAGGATAAAACAACCAATTAGAAACGAGGTCGTGAATGTAGAAACTATAATGAAATGGAAGGAAGAAAACTTAAAAAGTTCCATTAAGAATTTTAAATGCTCAAGATGTGGATATGACAAAGCGCATCTAGAGACCCGACAAACCCGAAGTGCTGACGAAGGAATGACACATTTTATTACTTGTTTAAAATGTGGAAAAATGAGGAAGATTGGTAGTTAATAACGATTCTTTAAAAAAAGAGCATACACTTTTTCAAGTTTTTTACCCACTTCGTTCCATGTGTAGCGTTTAATATATTCTTGCGCTTTACTTATCAGCTTATTTCTTTTATCTTCATTATTAATGAGTGAAATTATAGTCTCAGAAAGAAGTCTGGGATTATTTGGAACTACATATATAGCGTTATCTCCTAATATTTCCTTATAAGCTCTTAAAGAGGAACAAATGACGGGTGTACCGCAAGCTATAGCTTCAATCGGGGTTAAACCAAAACCTTCAGAGGCAGAAGAATATGTGACGAAGACATCGCCCATAGTATAGTAAACAGGAATCTTTTCGTCATCTATATGTCCTATAAAATGAATGTCTTTATATTCAGTTTTCCACTGATGATATATTTTTTCCATGCTAAAATCGGGTTTTCCCCCAATCACTAAGTTTAAATTAGAGATTTTTTTCTTAGCTAGATTATATGCTTCAATTATATCCTCTACTCCTTTATAATGAGCAATCCTTCCAATATAAATAATGGTTGGTCCTTCTATACGAAGTTTTTTTTTCAATTTTCGTGCCTCAACGGGATAGGGCTTGAATTTTTCTTCAATGGCTGAATATAGGTTAAATATTTGATGGACGTTTATGTCCGGGATATAATGCTTTAGTTGCTTTCTTATTGTGTTTGAACAAGTAGTAATTATATGAGATCTTCTTGCAATAAATTTGATTATATATTTTTCAATAGGTATTAAAGTAAACCTAGTTTCAAAAGGACCTAAGTCGTGAATAGTAGAAATAAATCTATTATATTTAGAAAAAACAATTGGAAATGCTCCTTTCGGTCCATTACCATGAACAATATCAAAATCTCTTCTTCCTAGTTCTTTAATAACCTTTAAAACAAACTGAGGAAACCACAAAAACCGTTGCTTGAAAAAATTTAGCTGCTTGATGCTTGGGTCTTCTAATTCATAATTCCATTTTCCCGTTAGCAAAAGAACACGATGTCCCCGTTTTTTTAAGTATTTAAAAATACCTTTAAAAAATTTTGATGCTCCGTCTTGGAAGTCTGGAGGAACGCCTGGAGTGATCAAGCATATGTTCATTTTTTTCATAATTTAAGTTTTAATCTTGGATGTAAGTTAATATTCAAATTCAGTCTATTGATAGAGTTTTTACTTATTTTATAAGATTATTTAAAATTTGTTTTTCCTCAAATTCTCTATCCAATATAAGTTCAATTCTTTTGGTACTGCTTTTTAATCCAGAAACAATAAATATTTGATTCGAAGAGATATTAAGTCTTTTTTTAAACAGCTTAATTAATTCTTTGTTTGCTTTGTTTCTAATTGGTTTAGCGCGAAGATATACCAATAGATTACGTGGTTCTTTTTTTATTTTTTGTTTCTTAGAATTTGTTTTTACCTTAACTGTAAGAATTATTTCATGCTCAGATTTTTTTTGAATGCACATTAGCGACTCAATAAGAATTAGATTAGTTTAGTATAATTATACTCTTTATATATATTTTTGAATATTTTTTCTTAAACGGGCATATGAAGGTTTAGAAAGCCGTAATCCTCCCGCCAGTTTATGCCCACCACCCATTCCCCCTAGCTTTTCTTTTATCCTAGTGATAATTGTGTTTACTCCTATGTCGTCATTATTTTTTAAATATTTGCGGGAACATCTGATACTTAATTTAATTGTGTGGTTTTTCATTTCCTCTCCACCTAAAAAGAGGACTTTGTAAGGATCTAAAAGTTCGTTAACAACGCTAAAACTTGCAGTATCAGACCAATTGCTTGGTGGAATGTTATTATCTGCCTCTATAAAGATTGCTTTCTTAGTTTCATAACGAGGAAGATTTACTAGGGTTTTTAAATTCTTAGCTAAATTGAATATATACTCGTAATAAATCCCTTTTGCATAAAAGGTAGTTGAATTTCTCTGAATAATAGACACTGCAAGGTTAATGTTTTTAAAACACAATATATTTAAAAGTAAAGCATGTTCAAAAGCATATTTTAAAAGTCCTTCTTTTTTAGGTAATATTGCATAGTTGCCGAAACTAGTGAATTTAGCAGAATTTTGAATATTCGTAATTTGTTCTTGAGTTAATTCTTTAACTTTTTTATTAGGATCAATTTTTAAGTTTTTTAAAAAGGGTTTGATGATTTTATCGTCTTCGCCCCCTAATCCTGGAATAAAAGGAAGGATGCTATATTTTAAGCCATTCTTAACCGATTCGTGCATACTTCCAAATAATATCAAACCTTCTCTTTCTTCAATTAATTCCTCACTAATTAACTCTTCGTAGATCTCTCGATTAAAAGATTCCAATTTGTCAGTTGATCTCAATGTGTCACCCGCTATCCCTATAATTGTTAGCCACCCTTGTTTCATTATGGACTTTTTAATTCTTTTAGCAAACATATAGGCCAAAGTAGCACCAGCGATGTGATCAAGACCATCAAAACCAGAAGTAGTGGGATTGACAAAAAGTAAATTTTCGGGCATATCTAAGCCTTTTACATCAATATCTACTTCATGATGATCTAAAATAAAGAATTTTTCATTTCGGTTTTGTATTATAGGCAAGAGTTCTGAAAGATTGGAACCTACATCGGTAAAAATTAATGCTATTTTATTTGTTTCTATATCTTGATTCTTAGTAAGAATTCCATTTAAATAATGCGACCAAGAGACCGACCTGTTGTATATAAAATAATTAGATTTAATTCCCATTTTGTAAAGTAAATATTGAATGATATGAAGTGAGCTAATCCCATCTGCATCATTGTGACTAATTGTAATTACTTTATTGAAATCGTGATCCAGAAAATACGCAACGGCATTCTCAAGATCTTCTATGAATTTACTTCGATCTGGCTTTTTAGTCATTAGAATCACTTCAATCGCTAATAAAAATTCATTTTTAAAAGAGAAATAAACAAATTTTAAAAGAAAATCTATGAATATAAATATTATTATTTGATGATTCTTCTACTTTTTTTATCAGTTAAAACATTAATCGTATTTATTTTATAATGTATTAT
>WJKD01000510.1 GCA_014729315.1 Promethearchaeota archaeon
CTTCGGGTAAATTCCCTAAAAGAAATTTGGTGGGTTGTCCAAAATTAAGGCGACCACCTGATTTAAATAGGTTTTCATTTAAATAGAAAAGTAAATCTCCGGGAAATCCAAAAGCCATTTCCCCTTCTTTCGTTAAGGAAAGAGATCGGTCCCCAGTGCCTGGCAAGACGACTTGGGGTTTACCGGTAACGAAGGGTAGCAAAACACCTTTTAAACATGTTTCACCGTAACCTATAAAGGGAGATTCTACAAGATACTTTCCTTCGTAACTAAACGATTGCAAAATGTGGGTCATTTGAGCGGGATCACCATAGACCAAAATTACGTCGGGAACGATAATTGTTTTAATCAAAGGAGAAGCGATAAAACCTTTATTATCTTTTATCTTATGATAATTTTTTTCAGTTGCAATGGCTTTGTAAAGTGACTGCACTTTTAGTTCCGCTTCCATGTCCTTATGATAACCTGATTTAACTTGAGACTTAATAATATCTCCAACGGGTAATTTTTCCCATTGATGGACTATGGAACTAGTAATGCATACATTATCATCGTAAGTCATTCCTACATGAGCACCCCATCTTCGAGCTAATGTAAAAGCCTGGCATAAAGATATCTGAGTTCCCATTTTTGATGGTCTATGTATTTTTTCTGGAAATTCAGATATATTTTTGACAAATTTGATCGCAACCGGAGACGTTAACAATCTTAATTTATTATAAAGCTTTGTTCCAACCTCTCTATATTCTTTTATATCTCTCATTCTATATTTTATTCCTTTCAATTTAATTAATTATATTTTCGATTTATTGCAAATCAAAAAAAAGCAATATGAATTTATGCTTTTACTACGCAAATATTAAATTTATAGACTTTAATAATTTTTTACTCTATATAGCTTTTAATAAAGAATATCACTTTACGAATTAGAGATGTCATGGTTGACTTTGAAGATTTTTTGAAATATCTAAAAACTCAAGACTACTATGTTAATCAAATAGCTCACATTGAGCATATTCCCGCCAATAAAGCAGAATATGGAACTCTTAATCGCCCGCTAAATTTGAGATTAAACCATTGGATTAAACAAAGAAAGGTTAAACTCTGGGTACATCAAGCTAAAGCGATTAATTATATAAGATCGGGAAAAAATACGATAATTGCGACTTCCACAGCGTCTGGTAAGTCTCTATGTTATAATTTATCCGTTTTAGAAGCCATTTTAGATGATCCCAAAACTACCGCTCTTTATATTTTTCCTACGAAAGCACTAGCTCGAGATCAATACACAGTTCTCTCTAATTTTATGAGAGAAACGAGAATAAAACTAAATAGAGTAGGAGTTTACGATGGTGATGTTGAACCCAATGATAAGAGAAAGGTGCTTGACTCTGCTAACGTTATAATTACGAACCCATACGGAATTCATTTTTATTTACCGTGGTTTAAAAAGAAATGGAGAAGGGTCTGTCAAAATTTAAAATATGTCGTTTTAGACGAGATTCATATTTATCGAGGAATATTTGGCTCGAATTTCGCTATGCTTGTTAGAAGATTAAAAAGACTACTTGAATCCTACGGAGTTCGTCCTATATGGATTCTTTCTAGCGCTACCATATGTAATTCAAAAAAATTTGCTGAAAAATTGGTTGGAGAACTGTTTGAATCCGTTGAGGAAGATGGGTCTCCCTCAGGAGCAAAAAAGGTTATTCTCTGGGATTTACTTTACAACGAAAATACGGGGAAATACTTTTCAGCACATCAAGAAACCAAAAGTTTATTTGTTAGCCATTTGAAAAAAGGTATACAAACGCTCTTATTTACATTATCGAGAAAAATGGCAGAGTTGCAAGCAATCTGGACGAGAAACGCACTACCAACGATAAAAGATAAAATATATAGTTATCGGGCAGGTATCAGCAAAAAATCAAGAAGAGAGATAGAACGGAAGTTTAAAAATAATGAAATTCTCGGGATAAGTTCCACGAATGCTTTGGAATTAGGAATAGACATCGGTAATCTTTCTGCAACGATTAGTTCAGGTTTTCCTGGAACAATTTCAAGCTTTAAACAACAAATTGGCAGGTCTGGTAGGGGTATCGAAAGTTCACTTTCCACTTATATACCGATGCAAAATCCATTAGATTTGTTTTACGTACATAATCCGGATGTTTTATTTGGACCTTTACAAGAGGAAATACTAATTACCTTAGATAATCCTTACATTTTAAAAAATCACATCTGTTGTGCTTCAAAAGAGAAACCTATAGAAGTTCAAGATTTTGAGCAGTTTAGCGTGAAAGATAAAGGCACTTTTCAGCATATTCTTAGCGAAATAGAGTCAGAGGATCTTTTGATGAAAAGGGGTAATAAATATTATTGGAAAGGCGCGTTTTTTCCAAACCAAAAATATAACCTAAACAATCTCTCTGATCGCATCTATAAGGTTATTTTAAGAACATCCGAAGGCGAATTTTATCTTACCAGCGAAGACGAGAGTTATGTGTTTAGAGATCTTCACCAAGGCGCCGTCTATCTATATGAGGCAGAAAGTTATGTGGTAGAAGAACTCGATTTACATCAAAAAAAAGTATATATTGCAAAAGCAGATTTAGATTATTATACTCAATCGCTTAAACATACTGATATTACGCCAATTGAAATACTATCTGAAAGTAAAACTGGAGCTAATGATGTTATCGCAACTGGATTTGGAAATGTTAAGGTAGAACACGAATATTATTCCTATAAGGTAATAGATACGCTCTCTCAAGAGATTAGAGCTCGGTTGCCGTTGGAAGATATTCCAATAATCGAGTTCGAAACTCAAGCTATGTGGTTTTACATTCCTTTTGAGTACCAAAAAGCGTTGGAATTGAATGATTACGATTTAGGAGGTTCAATCCACGCTTTAGAACACGCTTTAATCGCGATGGCTCCGGCTTTAGCTCAGATTTCCCGATGGGATTTAGGAGGAGTATCTATAGACTTTGATCCTGTTCGGCAACAACCAATTATTTACATCTATGACGCTTTTCGAGGAGGAATTGGGATTTCTGAATCCTTATATCATAATTTAATTCAACTTATGAAACTCGCCTACAAACTCATACATTCTTGTAAATGTCAAACATCTGACGGTTGCCCTGCGTGCGTGATGAGTCCCAAATGTGGTAATAATAACGAGCCACTGGATAAAAAAGGAGCTTTTTTTTTTCTACAAAAACTCCTTAATGTTGAAAATCCTTGAATCATTCTATTGATTAAGTAATAAAATCAAACGAATTTGACCCCTTATTTACAAATTCGCACCTTATTCTGTTTTTTTAGAACTACTTATTCAGCTAAAAAAAAAATTAAAGATTCAATTTGGTCAATAAACAGCAATGTTTCGTTTAACCTTTCTCGTTTAATTGATCTTTAATCAGATTCATTAATTCCTCTTCCGTGTATTCCTTATCGGTTTCTTTTTTGTATTCCTTATTGTAGTAATTTTTAAGTTTTCTGGGCATAAACCAAGAGATTGAAAAAATGATTCCATAGACTATGGACATTATTGCTACCACGCCAAAAAGAAGAAGGCTTATAGGATGATTTGGATCACCCCATTCGACATTCTTAGGTAAAAAAAACTCTGGAATTGAATGAAAACCCATTACAAACGACGAAATAGCCAGCAACCGATATCTCGCTTTTATCCATGGTTTTATGTTTTGATCCTTTAATCTTTTGTAAGCTGAATAACACGAATAAGCAAACCATTCATAGACCAATAACACGTAAATTAAATCAAATGTTCTAGTTAGATAATGATGAAATCCTCGTTGGAGGAAGACATCACTGTATAAATAAAATAGAAGTATCTGAACGATTCCTAAAAAGATGACCATGATAAGAACCAAGTTAGCTGCTTTATTTCGGTTTCTATAAAATGTTGTATTTATAAAAATGACGACCATGACAAATCCGAGGAACACAAATATTTCTAAAACATAATCTCCCACCTCAAAGATGAAATCAACAATAAATCCAATGGGGATTAAAATCACACCGATACCCAAGATCGCCATGTTTTTCATTTTTTTGCTAAAAGCGTTAATTAGACAAAACGATCCCGTCAACAACAATATGATAATAAATCCAGAAAATGTGAATAGAAAAATCTCATAAATTATTGTAGATTCTATGAGAACACACCTCCCATAACGATTAAAGACTGATTCAATGTCAACTCGTTTAGCATATATTCCGTAATCGCTTCGTAATCAGCTACTTTTAAATTAGTTAATCTCTTCTTAAACGAATTTTTTATACTTTCAGAAAGGTCTTTGTAATTTATATGTTCAAATTTTATAAATGGTCCTAATTCATCCTTTATTGCGAGTTTTAACAGTCCCCTTGCTGCGGGAGGGCTAATATGAATCCTATTCGCCAACTTGTCGCCTAAATATTTAATAATCTCCATCCTAACCCTATTAAATAGAATAATTTTTAATTTTCTTTTCCTAACAAACTTATTAGGATTCAGAAATAATTGGTTAATTTCGAATTTAATAATATATTTACGTTTTTATTAAAACATTTTCGTAAAAAAGGTCTAAATAATATTAAGTTTTTTATTCTGAATTATTACTAATCCCTTTCCCAACATCATTAAACCAAAAATAAGGGGAGTATTACTTTTCTCTAAATTCTTAATAGACAATAACCATCATGAAACAATTTAGAATAAAAATGAATCAAGAACTGAAAGTATCCAGAATTTTTTGATGCGGTGGATTAATAATTAGTAATTATAATAGATATTAGAGAAAATGCACCTCTTTCCTGATTTAATTTAAATTTCTGGATTTACTCTTAAATATCTTCGTTTATTCGTTGAAAATCAAATTTCATCGAAAAAGATTAAATTTTTTAACCTATACTTTTCTTCTTTAATAATTGAAATTAAAAATATAATTAAAACGAGATAAAAAAAGAGAGATGGAAACTCAAAATAAAGTGGAACTTGAAACACAAATTGAAAATGTAATAGTTTATCAAAACGGAGTACAAATAAATGAGAAAGGAAGCGTTTCTCTTAAAAACGGTGAATATAATTTGATGATCACCGATTTACCAGAAAGCTTAGACGAAGAGAGCGTAAGAGTCAAGGGAATTGGAAACGGAAGAATCGTTAACATCGTTGTGGACTTTAATTCAAGGAAGAAATACCGAACGGAAGAGCATCAAAAGTTAAACGAACAGAAAGAAAAACTCGAAGAAAATATAAAACTTAAAGAGAAAAAAATAGAGCGCTCAAGAGAACAAGTAGATAGATACAAAAACGCTGAAGAAACTTTTTACACGCTCTGGGCTAAAGCATTTGCTGTAGATGAAGTGAATTTAGAAAACTTTTCTATATTTAGCGAAAAAATAGATCAAACTATCGATAAAAAATTAGACGAGATTCACGGCCTTGAGGAAGAGATAAAAAATTTAAGATCCGACTTACAAGTAGTTCTAAATAAAATCAATAATCTCGGACCTATTGAAGAAATACAAAATTTCTACGAGATTATGGTGAACTTACAAGTCGCAAAAGAAGGAGAATTTAAACTGGAAATCCGATACAATATGGTCGATGCCTATTGGATTCCATTTTACGATGCTTCGCTTACTGAAAGCGAA
>WJKD01000511.1 GCA_014729315.1 Promethearchaeota archaeon
CGGGAGTGATGTCTTCCGTAGTAATTTTAGTTATAAATTTTCCATCCCTATTTAGTTCGATCGTAAACTCTTTTAGAGGTTTGTCTCCAGCCCTCTCAAAAAGGATGACCCTTATATCTCCTTCATTAAGAGGATCTCCGTAAAAATATTCCGCTTTTCCTTCTACAACAAGAAATTCTCCTACTTTCACTGACTCAATAGGGACGAGCTCTATTTTTATAGTTGGTTTTTTGAATGCTTTTATCGAAATTTTTCTCTTAATCGTCTGAGATAATTCTGGTAATTCAAATTTTAATGAATATAGTCCTTCTTCTATAATATCTTCTAATGGAAAAGTCTGAAAAAAAACACCGAAACTGTCAGTTATTCGGGTTTGTTTAATAATTTCTTGATGATGTGGATTTACAAGCGAAATATGTACTTTAAGACTTTTAAAAGCTTTTAGATCTAATCCATCTTGCTCCCAGACCATTCCTCTTATGTATATGGGCTGCCCTGGTTGATATTGTTCTAAATCAGTCAGAACAGTAAATAATACATTTCGATCAGAAAGTTCATCTGCGCCACTACGATTATAATAATTTACTAGTTCGACTTGTTTGCCCTCCTTTTCGACTAAACAAGTGATCTTTCCATACTGTACTAGATTTACGATCTCAGGGGCATGAAAACTTGCTGAACCAAATTGATTTGTTTGTAAATGTTTTTCAAAATTTACATCTTTTGGAAATGTAATCATAACATCCGCACCTGAAATAGGTTGGAAACGGCTATTAAAAACTATTACATGGATTAGCGAATTTTTAAACCCCACCCCGTATAGAGGACTTATAAGAATTGCATTCAATCCAAACTTCGTTTCTGCGACACTACTTAAAGCATTTTTTATTTCTTTTGAACTATTTGCGATTTTCTTCAAGATTTGATTTATTTTTTCATCGTAAGGTTGATTAAATACTTGGAAAATTTTATTATATCGCGTCATCATCGCCTATAATTTAGTACTTGATTATTTAAATCATAATTTTTTACACATAAATATATATCTTTATTGGCTTTATTGTTGCTTAAAGCTTGAAATCTACTATATAAATCAAGAAAAGTTCTTCATAACGCATCGCTAAAAGAAATGATTAGTAATTCCAAGTAAATAAAAAATTTATTTGCAGAATTATTATTTAATCTATAGGAAATTTCAAGAAAAGAAAGATGAATGTTCTCGTCGTGGGCTTAACGGAAAAAAAAGCCGGAAAAACTTCTCTAGCTCGAGCACTTATTAGATTTCTTAAAGAGAGAAACATAAAAGTATGCGGTTACAAACCGAGATCGGGAGGAAACTTATGGTATCACTGGGACATTGTAAAAGAGGGTTTACTTAAAGGTACCCTTTACGGAAAAGACGCTAAGGCTCTTTTTTTTGAATCCGATAAAGAAGTTTCCATCACAACAATTAACCCCGTTCATAGAATATGGGTACCAATCGACGATGGCTTGAAATGGAGCGAATTACCCAATTTCCTTATGGACAGGATTATGATCGAGGAAAAGCAAATTATTCTTTATAATAAAAAAATACATAATCCTCTTGACGATGAGATTTTTAATAAGTTGTTTAGCAACAGCACAATTAAATACATCTCTAATAGAAGCGATTTAGAATCGTGCCTTCCTCTTTATAAAGAAGCAGAAGAGAAAGCTTATAAAGAACTTAAACAGAAATTCGAATATTTAATTTGTGAAAGTTATGCTAACATAGCGCTCCCTTGGGAACAGAATAGAGATTTGGATTATGTTTTTGCGATTAAACCATTTAAAATAAAGATTTATGATGGAAATCGTTATTTAAAGGCATCAAAAATCGTTTCCAGTTTACCGCTTGAAGAGACCACTGAAATATATTCAGAAACATTGAAACCAATAAAAGAAATTTCGGTTCCTCCCTTTGAAACCAATATCATTGTGAACCTAAAAAATCAAATTAAGCCAATAGTAAATCAAATTCTCCTTGATAAGTGACCTTGTGAAATGACTATGAAGTGAAATCTAATCTCTTATTATTAACATTTTCTTTTAACTCTGAGTTCGGGGGAACACTATTATGAACGACTAAATAGGAACGAATAACTGAATTTTTTCCAATCTTTACTCCGGGAAGAATTTTTACCCCCGATTCAATTATCACGTCATCTTCAATATCGACACATCCTGTTCGAAAGTTGTGGACAGTTGCTTCATGCGTTATAATAGTCGCTCCTTTTTTAATTATGACTCTATTTCCGATAGAGATCTTTTCAGGATAAAATGTATCGAAACGCACATTCTCTTCAATTTCCACATTTTTTCCAATAGTTATCCCTGCTAATTTCAAAAGTCTCTGTCTAAACGATTGAGAAATAAGAGGTGATTTTTGCCATTCCAAATACAAATTACAGAAAGCAGTCTTGAAG
>WJKD01000512.1 GCA_014729315.1 Promethearchaeota archaeon
TAAATAAGTTCTTTCTTTCCACTCTTCTAAGATTTTCCTAATTATTTTCTCTGTTTCAATGTTAAGAATTATATCGCTCAAACTTTTCTTAGAGACGTTTACTTGAAATAATTCTATCATCCTATCCCTATCTAAAGGAATGGTAGAAAATTCTTCAATCCAAGGTTCAACAAGCGCAGTATTATCTTGAATTTGCTCTAATAGAGATGTTAGTGAATTTGCTAACTTATAATGATTTTTACTTTTTTCAGAATTAATAATTTTTAAAGATGTATTGATAAACCCTTCATTATCCTTATTTGCGATTCTTTTAAATAATTCTATTATTTCATTGGCTCTTACCATATAAATACATCTTTTCGCTTAGTTTTAATTCATTTTAAAATTTATCTAATATCTTTTATCTTCTATTTAATATTATCTAATGAGATATTTAATTTTTCCTTATACTCAATTTTTTCTTTTTAGACAAAATTAAATTGGATAAGATTAAATTGAATGTGTAATGAATTGCTAATTAATTGAACGAGACTCATACTTTATTGTAAAGTAAATTCTTAAGTTACTAAGTTATTGATAACTTATCAATTTTCACCTCTAAAACCACGAAAAAGATAACATGGAGGGGATCGGCATGCAGGTTAGGTACTACAAGGATTAATAGAAAGAAATCCCGGCTTCCGCGCTAATTTCTCTACAAATAACATTTTAACATGAATATTTCATATAATTTTTTAGCTTTCCAGCTCATCTCATCGATCCTTTCAATTGGCTTGCTTTTTCCAGAGAGTATGAATCGTGTCATCCGGATCTCTTTAAAGTACTTGATTGCTTTATTGATGCTCGTGGGCACGCCGAGTTGGATGATTTCCCTTACTAATAATGATAACAGGACTAAACCCAAGTAACAAACGAATATGTGACCACAGATGCTTGAATCCAAGCGATGATACATGGGTCGAATACCTAAAAATTCGGAGTTCTTTAACCATTTAAATGCTCGCTCAACAAGATATTGCTGGCGATATGCCCAAACTACCTTTACTGCCTCAAGATCTTCCCGACTCGTCATCGAGAACGATTTACCGAAAGTTAAGGCCGAATTTTCATATGCATCAAGGTTAAGCGTGAGTTCGAGCTCCAACTAGCCGCCCCAGGCCAGGTCTATCTTTATGGGACCTTTAAATTCCTCGGGAAATTCTTCTTTTTCATAATTTCCTTTTAAAGTTTTTTTTCCTAAACGATGTTTAGGGAATCTAGGACTATTATCAAAAGATATCATTTTTTTTATGAAATCCTACACATAATATATCATCTAATAAATTTCTTCCACTTGAGAAGTAATTCTGCATATAATATGATTTCTGAGAAAATATAAAAACACCTCTCCTTTTTATTTATGAGGACAGACATAATAATGAATATATTATTGAAAGAAAAAAATTTTAGGTAAGCAATATTCAACCATTCATTTTCAAAGTATGGAATAACTATGCTTTTCAGATTTATATTTGTCTAATTCCCCAATTTTCTAATATATTCGAAGTAAATTTTTTTTGTTTAATTTCTCTTTATTAATTTCTTTTTTTTCAATGCATCATAGTTATTAATCCAATTCAAAACTTAGATTAATCATGTAAATTGAATAACTGTGAAAGAAGAAGGAAAGAATAAAGAAAATCCTCAATGGTCAACTCATTCATTTTCAAAATATAAAAAACCTAATAGAAATAGACTTCTTCCATTCCATCCAGAGCCAATCGAAGGAGAATAATTATATTCTTGGTTAACACGCACAGCACGCGCAAATTATGGGACAATCAATACGGTTTTTTAAGAAAAAATACTAGACATTTAACTCATCCTGCCCAGATTGATAATGTATGGTATGAAGAAATAATGGAAGAAGTTATTAAGCGGACAGGAATTAACAAAAAAAAACTAAAAAATTTACACACATCCAGATGGTATCATTTATTTGCTGAAGAAGATTTTATAGCTCATAAAGTATATACGACTCATGTTAAATTTTGTCCTTTCTGTTTAAAAGAACAGAAAACCCCGCATTTTAAACTTGAATATCGTTTAAATTTATTAAATACTTGCTATAAGCATAACACTATTGTCGTAAATAAATGTCCTCAATGCGAATCAGAAATAAGACCACATAGACTTGACTTTAAAAAACCTCTTTATTATTTTTATCAATGTGGTTTTGATTTAAGAGAGTCAAAAACAGTTACAATTGAATTTACTCTTGAATACTTAGATATTAATGGAAAAAAATCAACCTACTACACAGAAAACGATGAGATTAGAACTCTATTATATAATGTAGGAACACCTTATCTATTTAATAAGTTAAACGTGTCTGTACAAGATTTTTTCTCAATAATCTTTACCCTCGCAACATTTATCATACATACCTATGATCCGAAAAATTATTCTGAATTATTCCCAAATCTTTCACAAATTGACCAGAAAAAATTATTGAAGGATTGGGATGAGTTAAAATCACATTTTAAATTTTTCGAAAAACCTCTGCTAAGTCATATGATAATTGTTTCATTTATTCATCATCTGCACAATAAACTCAAATTACAAAGATTAATTTTGGCAAACCAATCTATCTTTAATCGTCTAAATTCAAGAAATCTCCATTTACCAGGATTCTTACCAAAATATATTCCTTTAGATAGGAATAATCGCTATGTTTCTATGAATGATTTTAGCGCTCTCATTAAAAAAATGGGGCGTAAAGGTATTGATATTAATTTTAACACAATATCAATTGAACTTGGGATTGATAAAAATAAATTTTTCAGTCAAATTCGGAATAGACCTTATGTTAGAATTGTCCTTAAAAAGAGAAATATAGATATCAAAAGATTAGAGACAGAATTAATGATATTAATAAGGAATTATGATCAATTAGACAAAAGATTAAACATAAGAACGATTTCAGAAACTCTCGATGTGGAACGTTTTATTGTAAAAAATATTCCCGAATTGTCGAGACACTTAAGAATAAGAAAGAAAATGAATCCCGAATACATTTCTCAAATAAAAAATGCAATAAGAGTAATTAATGAAGAAAAGAAAAAATTAACAAAATCCAAGATCTCTAAGAAAGCTGGAATATCGGTTGTTACTATTAATAAGTATCCAAAACTTAAAAATATTGTTGAAGATGCTATTAAAATGCAAACATAATTGAAGAGAATAGTTCAAATTAATTTATTTATCTTTAATTAGATCTTTTAGAAATCTATGTAAATCCTCATTATTTGCTAAATATTTACTCAAATTTTTAGCACTATTCCACCCGCTTTTTCCAATACCAGCTTCTTTTAATAATGCTTTTATAGAAATTGCTTGATTATTCCTCTGAAGATGAGTTTTTGCTCTAATTAATTGTTGTTTTTTATTTGATAAAAATAGTTTTTTTATATATTGGTGAAGTTCTTTGTATTTATAGAGCGTTTTTCTAGCCATTTTTGCTTCGGCGGTGATATTTCTAATTGTTAATTGTTTATTTTTCTTGAGAAGTGAATTATATGCTTTTTTTAAGCGTTTTTTGAATATATCCATCTTATTAGTAGAATTCTTTTTAATGAGTTCTCTTAGATCAGAATTGGAATAAATCAAATCGATACTAATATCAGTTTTTTTCGCTATTATTTCGGGAGTGATGATTTTGTCAGATTCTTGGAGATTTTGAATTTTTTCTTTAACCTCATAGTATTTAGGATGCTTTGAATTTTGAATTGCCCTATCAATTGTCTGCTTTAAAATAGGATATTTATATATCACTCTTCTACATATGTTAGTTCTCCTTGCCACTTCAGATATGGTTAGTTTAATCTTCCTTAAATTAATTTCTTTTATTGCAGATTTAATCCGAGGAATATAAGTAGGATCTATTTGTCTATCAATTTTAAAATGTTTTGACAGATCTGGATTATTATAAATGACGCTTGGCAAAATGCAAACATTTTTTGCCACTTTAGTTAGGGAGACTTTATTCCCATTTTTTTTGAACTTTTCAATCGTTTCTATAATTTTTTCTTCAATTAAATTATCTTGAGTCCGATTTTTATCAATAAGAACATTTAATTCTTCATTACTAGCGTGATTTAAGATACTCGCATTGAATCCACAGAAGTCAGCGATACTTTTATTGTTAATCGGAATTCCTTCTTTCTTAAAATGTTTTATTGCGTTAATAATTTCCTTTTTTCTTGGTGTTGGGTTTAATTTTTTTGTCTTACGATATTTTAGAATGAAATTAGGAATTAATTTATTGTTTTTAATGATTTTATTAAATATACCTTGATTATCTTTAATGATCTTTTCTAAATCTTTTTCATTTGTTAATAAGTATAAACTTATATTTAATAAGGTATAAGTTATGATTGGATTTTGTAAAATGGTTAGCAGACTCTTTTTCTTGAAATTATTGAGCGATTTTAATTTTGAATATAAATCAGATTTTACGGAAACAGTAGATAAATCAATCTTAACAAGAAAAGAACATAGGAAAATACAACTTTCAAAGAACTCTTCAGGAGATATTTCTAATTTCTTTATTAATTTACATGTTTTAGACTTCAGAATCTCACGAATTTGATATTCAGCATTTTCTATATCAATTCTTTCTGATATTATAACTGGATCAGCTTTTCTAAGATCAAAATTACATCTATAACATATATAGGAAGGTTTATTATATGAAAGATGATGAGGCTTTATTTCTGTATTACAATTCGGACATCTATCAATAACAAAACAATTATGTTTTAGACAAACATTAAGTAGATTTATTCGATACTCAAGTTTAAAATATTTAATA
>WJKD01000513.1 GCA_014729315.1 Promethearchaeota archaeon
GAGTTTATAGAATCGTTGCTAAAAGAACCCAACTGTTCGATTGGAACTGATATAGTGGGCGTGGACCTTAATACGATTTCTGCAGGTGCTTATGGCGCATTTCCCAAAGTCCTTGGAGAATTAACCAGAGAAAAAAACTTGTTTAGTTTGGAGGAAGCCGTCTTTAGAATGACAGGACTACCCTCTCAACAGATGCAATTACCTAATAGAGGCGTGCTCAAAAAAGGAGCGTTTGCTGATATCACTATCTTCGATCCTCTTACAATTAATTGTACGAGCTGTTATACCGACCCACATCATCTTCCAACAGGTGTTAAATATGTTCTTATCAATGGAAAGATCGTTCTTGAAAAGGCGACTTACAATCCGGTATTATCAGCGGGCAGAGTTATAAAAAGAACCTAGCGTTGAAATATCATTTTATTCATTTATCTATTCTTAGCATACAAGTTTACTGCTAAATTTCTAAACGCCTCTTTCACATTAGCACCGGTTAATGCTGAAGTTTCGAAAAACCCAAGATTAAGGTCTTGAGCTAACATTTTCAAATCTTTATGAGAGATCTCTCTCTTCCCAACGAGATCGTTTTTATTACCTAAAATATATCCTGTTAACTTTTCTTGTCTCGGGATGTGTTGTCGTACGTCGTTATACCATTTTCTCACGCTTTCAAACGTTTCAGGATTAGTTAAATCAAAAATTAGTAGCACGCCTTTTGCTCCTTGATAAAACGCAGTCCTCATACTCTGAAACTTGGTTTGTCCTGCGATATCCCAGAGAATCAGTTGAACATTATTATTGTGAGTACGAATAATTTTGTCAGTAACATTTATCCCCATAGAGGGTAAATAAGTCCTTCGAAAGGCATTTCGGGTAAATCTGAGGATAAGAGAAGTCTTGCCGACACTTTGATCCCCTACAACGATGATTTTGAATTGGTAATTGATCTCCTCAGTTGACTCCGAACGAGGAAAAGCCTTATGGTTTACATCGCCCAATTCTTCTTTTTTCATCATCTCCAAAAAGTCTAATACTTTCATTCGAAGTAATTCGATGATTTCTTGAATCAGTTCTCTGTTTGTTTTTGTTTGTTCCACTTGAATAATTTTCTGAGCGATATTATTGATAATGGATTCCATATCACTCATATATTTATAGAATATAGCGTCATCTGCTTCTTCAAAAAGTAAGGTAAGAGCAGCCCTACCTATCTCGCCTCTTTGGCTTACATCTTCCCATTCCAAATACTTTACTATCCCCTTTTGCTTTATAGTAGGAAATGGCACAACGGATAGAGTCTGTGGAGTCATGCCTTGGTCAGTAGAGAGCATGGTAATTGATTTTATGGCGATTGCCATCCTCGCTTTCTCGCTTAAGCTCTGTGGAAACCAAAAAACTGGGTTCGGACCAATAATGTCGTTTATTTCCGTGTAAACCAAGGCTGTTATTAAGTTGTTCTGCATTATTCTTATAACTTTTTTTCTTTATACCAATCTCAATCTAATACAAGACATTTTCTTATTTAAAGCATTGCGATAAATTTCGTTAAACATTATGATAAAAATTTAAGCCTTAATCGATCTTTATCCGTGCATTATTTACTTAACCCCATGAAAATGACTTGGATAATAGTGATATTAATTTGAACTTTTTAAATTTATGTAATTGTTATTAATCTATTGAGAGAGGTTAATTATAGTAATACCCTCGAAATAAAGTAAATTTCAATACATATCCTTTGAGATAAAAAGCTATTCTGGTAATCGAAAAAAAAATAAATTATCGGAAATTTATTTAGATATTCTTAGATCACCATTAATCGTTTTTGTTTTTTGGTGGGAGGGTGGTCTAGCTTGGTATGATTCTTGGTTCGGAACTCTGAGCTTAAAGCTAATGAGCGGAATACCAAGAGGTCGAGGGTTCAAATCCCCCCTCTCCCATCCCATTTCACAAAGCCTTCCTTGTTGGATAATTTAGAGCACAGGAAAAAAGCTTGAAAGTCTTTTCTTTAATCTAATAATTTCGTGATTAACTCGTTTTTTGCGAAGCTTCACATCCTTCTGGTGAAAGGAGGTACAAATACTCCTTGTTTTTGAGAGACTCTCGACAATATTTCACTCAAATTTTTCTCCCTCTGTTAAGTATTTGTGCAATATATCTTAGATCGTAATCATCTGTCAGCAAAATATTCTATTAGACATTGCTTGTATAAGTTGGAGAACGAATTATAAATGAATTTCACCAAATAACTTAATATTTTATAATGCTCATCCTTTATAACGCAGTTTTCCAAATGCTAGTAGTCAGTTTTAAAATTATGAATATTAGCCAAAATAAACATTAAAGTGGAAAAACATGCTTCCAATAGGACCATTAATGATTGAACATCGCCTAATAGAAAGAATGGTCGATGTTTTAAAAGCAGAGTTGGATAAGATTAAAAAAACAGGAGAAGTGGATCCTTTTTTTATAGATTTATCAGTTGATTTTTTTAGAACGTACGCAGACGAAACGCATCACGGAAAAGAAGAGGACATCTTATTTCGGGAACTAAAAAAGAAATCGCTAAATCCTGAACACGAGAAAATGA